>DHOX01000036.1:10444-30668 GCA_002409785.1 Prevotella sp. UBA5379
CGCGCAAGCGCGGAAGGAGGGGTTGAACTGGGATTTAAAGCCAGTGAGGCAGCAAAAATCGTCACACAAACAGTAGAAGGAGCCGTAAAATTGCTCCAGCATACAGATATGCATCCAGAAGCAGCCATCGATCAGGTTACAACTCCTGGTGGAGTAACGATCAAAGGCCTCAACGCAATGGAGCATGCCGGTTTTACCAGCGCTGTCATCCACGGACTGAAAGCAGGCCTTTCTTCCCACGACTAACTGAAAAGCATCATCGACAGGGATAGCGGGCGCAAGCTCCGGAAAGTCCTAAACACAGAAAAGAGAAGTCTCTGCGGAAACTGCACACCAGAAAGCAATCTGTGCAAGGAGAATTTACACACTTAGCCAAGATTGTGCAATAATTCTGATTTTGTTTCATCTTGTAGAAAAAAAGCAACTGATCAAAAGAAATCTTCGGAAAAGATTTCGTAATTTCGCAAACATAACTTTTAAAACAACAATTATGGAAGAAGCTATTAAACAAATTGGGGAACGATTGAAAGGACTGAGAGAGGTGCTCAATATCCCTGTACAGGAAATAGCAGATCTTTGCGGAATCAGCGTAGATCACTATATGAAGATTGAAGCTGGAGAAGCCGATCCTTCTGTATACAGATTATCAAAGATTTCCAAAAGGTACGGCATTGATCTCGAAGTACTGCTTTTCGGGGAAGAGCCTCACATGAGCAGTTATTATATTACCCGTAAAGGTGAAGGACCAGAGATCGACCGTGGGGACGACTACAAATATCAGAGTATCGCTTCAGGATTCAGAGGAAGGAAAATTGACCCCTTTATTGCCCAGGTGGACCCACTGCCAGACAATAAAAACCACAGTAAGAATACTACTAACGGGCAGGAATTTGACCTGGTCATCACCGGGACGCTGGAGATCACCATTGACGACAAAGTCATGGTCCTCAACGAAGGTGATAGTATTTACTATGACGGCCGTCATCCACACTGCATGCGTGCCCTTAAAGGCCAATCCGCTATTTTCCTGGATATTGTCATTGAATAATGTTGACGGTAAGGAGCTATTTTAAACCAACTGCGTCATCAGATGACGCAACATCATTACAGATAAAATGATAGAGAGATTCTTAAAGCAAACTCACTTTTCTTCAGAGGAAGATTTCAAGGAACATTTAAAGTTCATCGTACCTGAAAATTTCAATTTCGCCTATGATGTCATGGACGAATGGGCAAGAATACAACCCAATAAACTCGCTTTACTCTGGACGAATGAGAAAGGAAAAGAAATCAGGTCTACATATAAAGACTTGAAAGTACAGACAGACCAGACAGCCTCCTATTTCCAGAAACTGGGTATCGGACGTGGTGATAAGGTCATGCTAATCCTAAAACGCCGGTATGAATGGTGGCTGTGCATGCTGGGACTACATAAGATCGGAGCTGTCGCCATTCCGGCAACCCACATGCTAACCAGCAAAGACATTGAATACCGCAATCAGCGGGCCAGCATCAAGGCCATCGTCTGTGTTGGCGACCAGTATGTCGTCGATCAGGTCCTGCAGGCAATGCCGGAAAGTCCCAGTGTAAAAGTACTGGTTTCCGTAGGTCCTCTAGTCCCCAAGCCTTTCCACGACTGGCACAAAGAGTGGCCTAAAGCACCCAAATTCCGCCGTCCGGAATATGTCAATTCCAATGAGGACACCATGCTGATCTACTTCACCAGTGGCACGAGTGGAGAACCCAAAATGGTAGCACATGATTTTCTTTACGCCTTAGGGCATCTGACAACAGGAAAATTCTGGCACAACTTGAATGAAAACAGTATCCATCTGACCGTCGCTGATACCGGATGGGGGAAAGCCGTATGGGGGAAACTGTACGGGCAATGGTTTGCCGGAGCAGCTGTTTTCGTGTTTGATCATGAGAAGTTTACCGCCAAAAAGATCCTGACAGCAATGTCCAAGTATCATATCACTTCTTTCTGTGCTCCACCTACGATCTACCGCTACATGATCCTGGAAGACTTCAGCAAATATGACTTGAGCAGTCTGGAATATTGCACTACGGCTGGTGAAGCGATGAATCCTTCCGTGGAAGAAGAGGTTTTCAAACGTACCGGATTGCATATCCATGAAGGATTTGGCCAGACAGAAACGACAATGACCTTAGGTACTTTTCCCTGGATTACCCCTAAACCGGGAAGCATGGGAAAGCCCAACCCCCAATACAATGTATGTCTGCTCCGTCCTGACGGAAAGGAATGTGAAGATGGCGAACGTGGCGAGATTTGCATCAATACGCTCAACGGGAAACCGATCGGCTTGTTTAAGGGGTATTATCGGGATGAAGCCAGAACGAGAGAAGTGTGGCATGATGGATTCTATCATACCGGTGATATGGCCTGGCGTGATGAGGAAGGCTATTACTGGTATGTAGGACGTATCGATGATGTCATCAAAAGTAGCGGCTACCGCATCGGCCCATTTGAAGTAGAGAATGCCCTGATGACACACCCGGCAGTAGTAGAATGTGCCGTAACGGGAGTGCCTGACAAGATCAGAGGATGTATCGTGAAGGCCACTGTTGTCTTATCTGAAGCCTATAAGCCTAAAGCTGGGCCTGCATTGGTCAAGGAATTGCAAGATCATGTCAAGCATGAAACTGCACCTTACAAATATCCCCGGATCATCGAGTTTGTCGATGAACTTCCCAAGACGATCTCCGGCAAGATCCGCAGGGTGGAGATCCGTGAGAAGGACAAAGAAAAGATAAAAGATGAAAAAAAGAATAGTAGTCAAAGTGGGCAGCAATGTGCTGACCCAAAATGATGGGAAACTGGATGTCACACGGATGTCGGCCATTGTCGACCAGATCGTAACTTTGAAACGGAACGGATACGAGGTAATCCTCGTATCTTCCGGTTCGATCACGAGTGGCCATAATGACCTGGATATAGACCGGAAACTGGGCAGCGTAGCCCAACGACAGTTATATTCTGCTGTCGGACAGGTTAAATTGATCAGTCTTTACAATGAACTCTTCCGTGAATACAACATCCCTGTAGGGCAGATTCTCACGATGAAAGAGAGTTTTTCCACACGGGAAGAATACCTTAACCAACGTTCCTGCATGACCGTGATGCTCGAAAATGGGGTCATGCCCATTGTCAACGAGAATGATACCGTGAGCGTAACCGAGCTGATGTTCACGGACAATGATGAACTTTCCGGTCTCATCGCTTCCATGATGGGAGCAAAGACACTCGTTATCCTCACAAACGTAGACGGCATCTATAATGGTGACCCGAATTCCCCCACCTCCCGCGTCATCCCTATGGTCAACTATGATCATGACTTAAGTGAATACATTCAGGATACCAAGAGTGATTTCGGACGCGGGGGCATGATCACCAAAGTCAGGATTGCCAGATGTGTTGCAGAAGAAGGCATCAAAGTAATACTTGCCAACGGAAAGACAACAAACATCCTCGTAGATTTGGCCAACAGGCCTCAGGAGACCATGCACACAGAGTTCAGGCCTAATCCGAATCCGACCACGACGGTCAAAAAATGGATCGCCCACAGCGAAAGTTTTGCCAAAGGCCGTGCCTTCATCAACGAAGATGCAGCAAAAGCCCTGAAAGGAGACAAGGCTACCAGTCTGCTGCTCGTGGGCGTGACGGCCATTGAAGGTGATTTTGAAGAGGGTGATATTATTGATGTAATCGACAATAAAGGAATAACGATTGCTGTAGGAAGAAGTGGATATTCTGCTGACGAAGCCCGGAAAAACATCGGAGCACATGACATCAAGCCCCTTATCCATTACGATTATCTTTATATGGAATGAGTCCCCTTGGCACCTCCATGAAAGGACAAAACAGGTCGTGCCACACTTTGTCCTTCCTAAAGATTCCCTGTCATCCTGACCTTTTTGTTCAAACACAATAGTGATCAACAACATAAGAAAGAGGAAGAAAAATGCAATTAGAAGACACTTTCAAGAAAGTAAAGACCGTCAGCACATCCCTTGGGCTGATGTCCGACGACCAGCGTAATCAAGTCCTGAATGCAGTAGCAACAGCTCTTATGGTGCACAAAAAGGATATTTTAACCGCCAATGCCATTGACCTCAAACAGATGGGGGCTCAGAATCCAATGTATGACCGGTTGAAGTTGACGGATAAACGACTGCAGGACATTGCTTCCGATATGTGCCATGTAGCTGACCTCCCTTCGCCTTTAGGCAGGATCACAAAAGAGAGCATCCGTCCCAACGGTCTCCATCTCAGACGCATCAGCGTACCTTTTGGAGTAATCGGAATGATCTATGAAGCACGGCCGAACGTAACCATCGATGTGTTTTCCCTTTGTTTTAAAAGTGGCAATGCCTGCATCTTGAAGGGGGGAAAGGATGCAGACCAGACGAACCGTGCGGAAGTAAAAGTGATCCATGATGTGCTGGAGCATTTTCATATCAGCCCATACGCTGTCACCCTTCTTCCAGCAACACATGAAGCTACTAGTGAGTTGCTTACCGCAGTAGGTTATGTGGATCTCTGTATCCCCAGAGGAAGTAAAAGACTGATTAACTTTGTACGTGAAACGGCTAAAATTCCTGTTATAGAAACGGGAGCTGGCGTCGTCCATATCTATTTTGACAAATCAGGTGATCTGAACATCGGCAAAGCAATTATCAACAACTCCAAATGCCGCCGCCCGAGTGTCTGTAACGCTTTAGACTGTCTGATTATCCATGAGAATCGGATCTCAGAACTACCCTTGCTCTGCCAGCCTCTCACCGAACATCAGGTAAGACTCTCCGCAGATGACAAGGCCTATGAAGCCTTGAAGGGAAAATATCCCGAGAACCTGCTCTTCCACGCTGACCAGACAACTTACGGTACAGAATGGCTTGACTATGCCATGGGTATCAAGACAGTGGCATCTTTAGATGAAGCCTTGGCACATATCTCCACCTACGGCAGTGGACATAGCGAATGTATTATCACAGAAGATCCTTCTGCTGCCCAGCATTTCCAGGCTATGGCAGACGCTGCCTGTATCTATGTCAACGCAGCTACCAGTTTTACGGACGGAGGACAGTTCGGCCTGGGTGCTGAAATCGGTATCAGCACCCAAAAACTCGGTGCCCGGGGACCCATGGGACTTGAGGAAATTACTACTTATAAATGGCTCATTGACGGACACGGTCAGATACGCCCATAAAATTCAGTGACGGGAAATCATCCTAGACAACATAAATTAAACACATAATGAAAACATTCTTTAATGTAAAAGATATCGGCAACCTCAAGGAAGCTCTCGCCGAAGCAGAAAAAGTAAAGCAGGACCGTTTTGGGTTCCAGAATTTAGGGAAGAACAAAACACTGCTGATGATCTTTTTCAACAATAGTCTGCGCACTCGCCTTTCTACCCAGAAAGCGGCATTGAATTTAGGGATGAACGTTATTGTCCTGGATGTAAATGCCGGAGCCTGGAAACTGGAAACGAAACGTGGTGTCATCATGGATGGTGATAAGAGCGAACATCTGCTTGAGGCCATTCCGGTCATGGGCTGTTACTGTGATCTCATCGGCATACGCAGTTTTGCAGGGCTGAAGGACAGGGATTACGATTATGCAGAAACGATTGTCAACCAATTCGTACAGTACAGCGGTCGTCCGGTCTTTGCTATGGAAACGGCGACAGTACATCCACTGCAGGCTTTTGCTGATCTCATCACGATTGAAGAACATAAGAAGACCAGGCGTCCCAAAGTGGTCATGAGTTGGGCTCCGCACTGTTGTGCCCTCCCGCAGGCTGTTCCCAATTCATTTGCACAATGGATGAATGCTGCTGATGTCGATTTCACGATTACTCAACCCAAAGGTTATGAACTTGACCCGAAATTTGCCGGAAATGCAAAGATCGAATATGACCAGCGAAAAGCCTTGGAAGGAGCAGACTTTGTCTATGCAAAGAACTGGAGCTGTCCAGGTGTCGGAAATCCCGGTGATTATGGTAAAATACTAAGCCATGACAGGAGTTGGACCATTGACTCCGAACACATGAATTGGACCAATAAAGGTTATTTCATGCACTGTTTACCTGTCCGACGTGGCTTGATCGTTACCGATGAGGTGATAGAAAGCAACCATAGCCTCGTCATTCCTGAAGCTGCCAACCGTGAGATTTCTGCAGAAGTGGTCATCAAGCATTTACTAGAATCCCTATAATGTAATTCTTTATGTGAAATACGTTTCCTCGGATGAGCAAGAAACAGATATTCTTAATATTAGTTAGGGTATCTGTTTCTTGTTTTTATCAAAGTTCCCAACCCCTGATGATCTAAAAGAAAGTGTGTTTATTCTGCCACTGACCTTACCTATCCCCAAAAACAAGTATTTTCGGCTTTGTCTAAACAGAAAATATTCTTTTATGCCATAAATGCTGTATCTTTGTAAACGCAAAAATTTATTTCATAAAGAACATGAATAACAAATATACTATCCTTTCACCTCGTAGCAGAGGACTCTTCTCACAACGTGTCGGAGAACTTTACCTGGCCCTCGGCAGTTATCTCGATTTTGAAGAATCCGAAGGACGGCACCTGTGCTATACTAAAATTTTCCTAAGTGATGCTTTCAACCAATACCAAGAGTTGAAAAGATCCTTGTTGTTTACGGAGTTCCTCTCAAAGACGGCAAGCACCATCATTGAGCAACCGCCACTGGATGAATCTAAAATCGCCCTGCTCGTCCAGACCTCCACGGATGCCAATCCTTTCATCTTCCAGAGTTTTCGACTCACGGACCATGAAGTTGAAGGAAAAACGCCCTATGATCAAACCCTCTTCCTGTTCCAAAAATATATAGAGAGTCTGAAGGGAACAGACATGACCCTGGCAAAAAATCTGATACGTACCTGGATATATGTCGGAGACATTGATGTCAATTATCCTGAAATTGTAAAAGCCCGCAATGTCGTTTTTAGCCAACAAGGCCTTACCTCTGACACCCATTTTATAGCCAGCACAGGAATCGGAGGATATTCTTCTCCAAAAGCCAGTGTCGCCATGGACTTCCTGACTTGTCCGGATATTGCAGGAAAAGACCTGCAATATTTAAAAGCCCCGGATCACCTTAACCCCACCCAGGACTATGGAGTAGCCTTCGAAAGGGGGACGAAAGTTACCCTGAACGGAACGCAACAATGCTTCATATCCGGTACAGCCAGTATCGACAAAAATGGAGAAGTCATGTATCCGGGCGACATCACACGACAGACGGCACGACTATTGGAAAATATCGGTGCTCTGCTGGCAGATGGAAAAGCAACCATGAAAGACATCAAATATTTTATCATTTATCTCCGTGATGAGGCAGATGCAGAAACAACAGAAAATTTCATGATGCAAGTTTATCCGGCTATTCCGCACCTTATCGTTCATGCAAAGGTATGCCGACCTGAATGGCTTATTGAAATGGAATGTGTTGCGGAGAAATAAAAATGCCCCTCCCCTTTAAGGCATCTCTCCCCCTTAAAACATCCTACCTCGTTAAACCATTTCAGAAAGACAACGGATCTCATTACCTTTGCCGGTATTTTTTCTCCACCTTTCTTTTCTTCTCTATTTTTGAATAAAAGAAATTTGCATTTCTCCTTTTATTGAAGAAAAAATTGCCATAAAGGCGCCTTAATACGTGAACAGTTGTTAACATAATAAAAAAACTAACAAATATTCTCGCTCTTTCATGTACTTTCCTCTGGAAATTTTTATAAGTGAAAAATATACGTTACCTTTGCGTTGTTTCCAATGGAACATATATCCATTAGAATCAAGTTAAACTCAATTCATTAAAGAAAGAGAATATGAAAGAGAACGAATCAAACTGGAAGAATCGAATAACCGGGAACTGGAGCATATCCCGGATTATACGTTTATTGTCTGGGCTGGCGCTGATTATACTCGGCTCAGTAATGAAAGAGAGCATCATCAATTTTCTTGGAGTTCTGCTTTTTCTGCAAGGTCTATTGAATCTGTCGTGCTGCGGAACAGGAGGATGCTCGATGGGAAACAGGCAGAAACAAGTTTACAAAGACGTGATCAAACCCTATAAGCCAAAGAAATGAAACAGGATTTGAGGAAGATGATAAGATGAGTCAAATCAGAAAACAACATTTAATATGGAAACAATAGCATTAACCAAATCAGAATTCCTAAAGAGAATAGTTGATTACGAAAAGAATCCGACGGAATGGAAATACCTGGGCGATAAACCTGCTATAGTTGATTTCTATGCCAACTGGTGTGGACCATGCAAAATGGTCAGTCCGATTATGGAAGAACTGGCTGAAGAATATGCAGGCCGCATCTATGTATATAAAATCAACACTCAGGAGGAACCAGAACTTGCTGCCGCATTCGGGATAAGATCCATACCTTCTGTACTATTCATTCCCCTACATGGGAATCCACAGAAGTCTGTAGGGGTAATGTCAAAGAAGGGATTCAAAAAGGCTGTACAAGATCTACTGCTCACTTGATTATTCACCATACGCATCAAAGAGAACATGAAAAAAATAAAAATCTTTGCCTTTGTCATCAGTTCTTTCCTGGCTGGCACCATAGCGGCAAAAGCTCAAGACAAGAAGTACATCTCCATGGACGATGCTGTTTCGTACGCAATGAGGCAGAATGCCAACATACAGATAGCAGAACTTGATCATAATATTGCCGATGCCGGATATAAGCAAACCGATGCGACCTTCCTGCCTCAGGTATCTATTTCCTATACGGCAACAAGTACGAACAATCCCCTGAATGCTTTTGGATTCCTCCTTCAGCAGGGGATTGCAACTGCACAGGATTTCGAACCTTCCAGATTAAACCATCCTGGTGCGACATTTAACTATGGAACATCGATCGATGCAAAGGTCCCTATCCTCAATCTTGACAGGATGTATGCACGAAAAGGAGCTGAACTCCAACGGACAGCATACGCCTACAAACTGGCTTATACAAAGGAATATATTACCTTCGAAGTAAAAAAAGCATATACTCAGTTGCAATTTGCATACCAACTAGAACAGATCTTGAAACAGACAATGACAGATGTAGAAGGGATCCACCAGTCGGTCACAAATTTTTACAAGCAAGGCCTTGTGCAGAAATCTGACGTGTTAAACGCACAAGTACAAGTGAACACCGTAGAAAGTGCTTTGACTAAAGCAGAAAGCGGCATCCTGAACACATCGGAAGGACTGAATATCCTGACGGGAAACCAAAATAAACTGAAGGCACCGGATCAATACACTACGGATACCCTGAAACAAGTCCTGACAGAATCTGACCAGTCGACTCTCTCCGGGACGAGATCAGATGTCATGGCTATGACGACGGCTCTGGAAGCATCAAAAATGATGGAGAAATCTGCTCACATGGCCCTTTTGCCCAAGATCAATGCCTTCGGCAGTTATCAACTCAATGATCCTAAAATATTCGGGTTCAATAAGAGCTCATACCTGGCCGGAATCTCCCTTTCCTGGACCCTGTTCGACGGGAATCAGAATAAAGGGAAAATCAGATCAGCTGGCTATATGACTGAAAAGAAGAAACAGGAATTGAACTTATTCCTGGATGAGAAACAGCAAGAATTGCACCAGACATTACGCGATCTCCATGATCTCCTGATAGAGATCAAGAAGTATGACACTAGTGTAGAACAGGCGGAAGAAGCATTGAGAATTCTCCGTAACAGATACAAGGAAGGCCTGGCCAGCACCACCGACCTGCTTATGTCACAGGCCCAACTCTCGCAGCAAGAGATCGAACGGGCAAAGGCGATCATGTCATACAACATCACCAAGTATTATACGGACCTATTGACATCCAGTCATTAATGAACATCAAATATTACACCAATGAAAATACGAATATTTCCATATTTGATTCTGATCGGGATCCTCACTTCATGTGCATCCAGACCCAGCCAGAAAAAAAAGACAAAGCCCATTCAGGTACAAACCTATTATCCCACAAGTACAAATAGCGAAGGAATGTCTGTCAGCGGCATGGTCTCAGCCAAGCAGACGGCTATGATCAGCACAAAGGTTATGGGATACATCACCAAGATTAATGTCCAGCAAGGAGATGTCATTCACCAGGGGCAAACACTTGTCATCATCAACAGCAGTGATCTGCAGGCACAGGAAGCCCAGGCCAGAGCATTGATTGCAGAAGCCTCAGCTTCATCTAAAGATGCACAGCATGACTATCAGAGATACCAGACACTGCATGAGCAGAAAAGTGTTTCCGACAAAGAACTGGAGAATATTGCTCTCAAGAACATCTCTGCCAAGGCTCGCTTACAAATGGCCCGGCAAGGCCTTCAGGAAGTAAGATCGATGCTTGCCTATACACATATCCGGGCTCCCTTCACAGGCGTAGTCACCCAAAAGATGGTGGATGAAGGAAGCATAGCCACTCCAGGCATGCCTCTGTTAGCCATTGAACAATCTGGAAATATGGAAATCACGGCATCCGTTCCTGAGAGTTACATCACATCCCTTCACCTTGGCGATCCTGTCAAAGTTGCCATCAAGTCCGTCGGTCTCCGGATCAACGGGGCAATCAGTGAATTAAGCCCATCTGCGGTGATGACCGGCGGGCAGTATGAAATAAAAATATCAATAGGGTCAAAAGATAAAGCGAAATTACGTGCTGGGATGTATGCCAGCATCTATATTCCCAGTCGAACAAAGAATGGAGGAATGCCCAGAATCCTTATCAAGAAATCATCCATCATAACGAAAGACCAATTGACTGGGGTCTATGTTGCTGATAAGGAGAACAAAGCCATATTACACTGGATACGCCTTGGTAATACTCTGGGAGATCAGGTAGAAGTGCTTTCCGGGCTAAACAGTGATGACAGGGTGATTGAAAACACGAACAGGAGACTCTACAACGGACAAAACATTACCGTAACGAACTAATTCAAACAGCTATGGAACATGGAATCTCAGGAAAGATAGCAAATGCGTTCATCAAGTCAAAACTAAGCATCCTGCTGGTATTTGCCTTCTTGCTTCTCGGCATATTCAGTATTTATTTCATCCCCCGTGAAGAAGATCCTCAAATAGAAGTCCCTACAGCCGATATTATGTTGGGATACCCTGGAGCAAGCCCTCAGGAGACAGAATCCAGGGTGGTACAGCCTATGGAGAAAATCGTATCCAACATCAAGGGCGTCGAACATGTATATTCCACGTCCATGAATGGAATGGGGATGCTTACTGTACAATTTTATGTAGGACAGGACCCGGAACGGTCCATGGTAAAATTATACAATGAAATCATGAAGAACATGGACCACATGCCACAGGGAGTAACGATGCCCTTGATCAAGTCAAGGTCCATCGATGATGTCCCGGTCCTGGCCTTCACGCTCTGGAGCAACAAGATGAGCGGATACGAACTGCGGCAAGTATCAGAGGTGGTAGGGAATGAAATCAAGAAAATACCTAATGTAGCGCAAGTCAAGATTACTGGCGGCCAAAACCGCCAGATCAGAGTTATCCTCGACAAGGATAAAATGGCGGAAAGTCATCTGGATTTCGAGACCATTGCACAGGCTCTCCAAGCGAATAATGCCCAGGCAGAAGAGGGAAACATCGTCACTGGTGACCAGGTCTACTCCGTCAGGACTGGGAATTTCTTCAGCGACAAGGACGATGTGAGGAATATGATTGTCGGTACAGACCATAACCAGCCGGTTTACCTGTACCAGGTAGCAAAGGTGACGGATGGCCCGGAAAATCCCAGGCAATATGTATCTTTCAGTTATGGAGCGGCAGATGCGAAAGAAAAGGCGAAAATGCCGGATGACTATTCAGCCGTAACAGTTTCTATAGCTAAGAAAAAGGGAGCAGATGCCATGAAACTTGCAGAGGCTGCCATCACTAAGGTAAAGCATCTGAAAGAAAATGTCATCACAAATGATATTCATGTCACCATTACACGCAACTATGGTGCCACAGCTTCTCAGAAAGTTTCTGAGCTGTTGCTGCACCTGATCATTGCCATCATTGCCGTAACGCTCTTTGTCATGCTTGCCATGGGATGGCGGGGAGGTCTGGTCGTGTTCATGTCTGTGCCGATCACTTTTGCCCTCACCCTGTTTGCCTACTATTTCTTAGGATACACCCTGAACAGGATCACACTCTTTGCCCTGGTATTCGTAACCGGTATTGTCGTAGACGACTCTATTGTCATTGCTGAAAACATGCACCGGCATTTCAAGATGCAGAACTTGCCTCCCCTTCAAGCTGCTATATTTGCCATCAATGAAGTAGGCAACCCTACCATCCTAGCCACACTTACGGTCATCGCAGCTGTACTGCCAATGGCATTCGTCTCAGGAATGATGGGACCTTACATGAGCCCTATGCCTATAGGAGCCGCTATAGCCATGACGTTTTCCCTGTTGATAGCACTGACTCTGACCCCTTATTTCGGGTATCATTTCCTGAGGTTCAAGGAGAAAAAGCAAGACAATGCCAACAAGAAAGACCCTACGGCGGAACTGCATGAGACAAAGATCTACAAGACCTATACCCGTGTCATCGGCCCCTTGCTCCAAAGCCGGAAAAGACGCTGGGCCTTCATGCTCTCTTTAACGGTGATCCTCTTAGCTACCTTCATGCTCTTCTTCACCAAATCAGTACCTGTCAAGATGCTTCCCTTCGATAACAAGAATGAATTCCAGGTCATCATAGACATGCCGGAAGGAACAAGTCTGGAACGTACGGCTGCCGTGGCGAAAGAACTAGGGACATACATCAGCCAGAATGACAAGGTAACGGACTATCAGACCTACACCGGCACATCATCACCTATTAACTTTAATGGACTGATACGGCATTATGACCTGAGATCAGGAGATAACGTAGCCGATATACAGGTAAATCTGGTAGACAAGAAAAAGCGCCGGGAACAGAGCCATGACATCGCAAAAGCTATGCGGCCGGGACTCCAGGCCATCGGCAAGAAATATCATGCAAATGTGAAGGTTGTAGAAGTTCCGCCGGGACCTCCAGTCATGTCAACTATCGTTGCCGAAATCTATGGACCGGATGATCATCAGCAAAGGAACGTGGCCCGTCAGGTAAAAATGCTGCTCTCCCATACTGCCAACGTTGCAGATGTGGACTGGTCTGTCGAAGCAGATCAAACAGAATATAAATTTGTAGTAGACAAGGATAAGGCCATGAGACTCGGCATACCTGAAAGTGAAATACTACAGGAGATCAGATCTGCCCTGTCGGGAATGACCGTAGGAGACTTACACCGTCCATCCAGTATAGACCCTATCGGCATCGTTTTGCAATTACCGGAAAAAGACCGTTCTGACCTTACAGACTTGCTCAATCTCAAGGTCATCAACCCGCAAGGTCTGGCTGTGCCCATAGGAGACCTGGTAAAGGTTACTAAGGGACTGAAGGACAAAAGTATATCCCGCAAAGACCAGAAAAGGGTCGTGTATGTGACTGCTGATGTCGCTGGGAAACTGGAAAGTCCCATCTATGCCATGACGGCCGTTTCTAAGAAATTATCCAAGATCAAACTGCCTGAAGGTTATCATCTTCATGAAGATTATACAGGACGACCGGCCAATGAAGATAACTTCACCTTAAAATGGGACGGAGAATGGAAAATCACCTACGATGTATTTCGTGATTTGGGAATCGCTTTTCTTTTCGTGCTGATCATCATTTACGTATTGATTGTCGCCTGGTTTCAGAATTTTATCACGCCACTTGTACAACTGTCAGCAATACCACTATCCCTCATCGGCATTATCCTGGGACACTGGATTATGGGGGCTTATTTCAGTGCACCGTCAATGATTGGTTTCATTGCCCTGGCGGGTATTATGGTGCGCAACTCCATTCTGCTGATTGACTTTATCGACCTCAGGCTCAAAAAGGGAGTCCCGCTCAGACAGGCCATTGTGGAATCAGGAGCTGTACGCACGACTCCTATCTTACTCACGGCCGGCGGAGTAGTCATCGGGGCGATAGTGATTCTTTTCGACCCAATCTTTCAGGGACTGGCTATTTCTCTCATCGGAGGAACCATCACTTCCACCATCCTCACTTTGATCGTGGTTCCCCTGCTCTATTTCAAGATGCTCAAAAACAAAGTAAAATGACACATTATGAAACTAACCGTTATCTTAAGTATCAAAGAAAGTTATGACCGTATCGCACAATTGCTTGACCAGGCAGGAGTGAAAAGATTCAGTACCGTCGACATCACTGGATACAAAAATGACAAATCATCACACCTGATGAACTGGTTCGGTGAGAAATCCGACAATGCTAAGACAAACTCTATCTTGTTCTTCTGTTTTACCACGGAAAAGGAATCAACATCCGTCTTAGAAGAAATCAACCGATGCAACACAACTTCCGGGAAGAAATTTCCAGCTCATGCTTTCGTCATTGACGTGGAACGACATTCCGTTCTTTTATAAACAAGGAATGAAGAAAAATCATGACGAAGGCTTCTGAAGACACCTGATCCATAGGAAACAGAAATCAGAGTCAACCAATAAGAAGGCCAGAAGATGAAAAATCCCCTGGCCTTCTCCGTTTCTCAATCCCGCAGATCACAAACTCTATGCTTTCGTTGCCAAATAATTACGGGCAGGGTTCGCATACATGGTAAGCATGCGCTCACGAAGATAAACGACATCCTTATTCGGCAGATCTATCTTTGCCAGTTTTTTGTTCAAATAATCATCAAAAGCCTCTTTCTGCTCTGCTGTATAATGCGAAGCATAAACATCATTGCCTTCATATTCATCCAACGCAATGTAATTATCAGGATAAAGCATATAACGGCTGTGGATCTCCTGGTCAATATGCATAGCAATCTTTATGAGTAAGTCCATCCTCTTCATCTTGGGATCAAGTGTCTTGAGATAGTCATCCAGGCACGGAGCAGCATGATAATGAATATGCCCCTTATACCCCAGGATACCTGTTTTCATGCTGATAATATCATCATCATCCCCTTTCTGCCATCCCTCCTGATCCCTTTTCTGCTGGAATTCCTTAGCTTTCAGGAAATCGCAAGGATCATATTCGTACGAAATGGAAAGAGGAACAATATGTAAATCGATCAGACTGTCAATGATCGTCCCTTCACCACCCATAGCCATCATCTTCAGTACGGCCTCCTGGGTACAATCATTGGAGTCTTTGGCACGCCCTTCACGCTGTGCGATCCAGACACTCTGATGTTTCTGGTTAATGACAAAATGCATGTACTTGGACAATTCCTTACTTGACTGTAACCGCTCACGCGCCATCAGGCCACGACGCACAATGAATGATTTGTTGACACGGACAATGTCCTGAACCCACGGCAGGTTCAGCAGATTATCACCAATGGCAATCTCACAGGTAGTAGGGAAGCCTTCATCCAGCAACAACTTGTCCAGAAGAGCTGCATCCAACACGATATCACGATGATTGCTTATAAAAGTATAACAACGGCTGTTATCCACTTCAGAGGTATCCATCTCACAGCCGGTGCTTGTGTCCGTCAGGAGTTTTTCCAGAAATGTATAGCAGAACGTGCGCTGAAATTCTATATTCGTCCTACACGTGCGCATCTTTTCTGCTATTTTCTCAAAAGGCACATCGGGATACAAGAACTTGACAACAGCCTGAAACTGTTTGTTAATGATTAACCTTTCATACACTGCCGGTAATTCTTCCGGCTCAAAAGGCCGTATATCATCGAATTCAGAAGGTACATTCATAGTGAAATAAAATGTTAAAATATTATGTAAGGGGATTTAAATGTTTTTTGTTTCCAGATCTGTTTCAGGCTTTGCAATAATCAAATCAATGCCTAATCCTTCGATCTTTTCTTTCTGAGAAGGTGCGATATGAGAATCTGTTATGATCATATCTATATCATCAATATTGCCTATCTTGGCAAAGCCACGACGGCCGAATTTTGAGGAATCTGCAAGCACAATGGTCTTTTGCGCAGAATCTATCATTTTCTGATTGAGCTTTGCCTCACCCATATTTGTCGTCGTAAATCCACACTCAACATCAATGCCATCCACTCCGATAAATAATTTACTGAAGAAACAATCCTTTAAGAAAGACTCGCTGTAAGAACCTATTACGGAGAGACTGCTATGCCGGAGATTGCCACCTAACTGGATGACATCAATGTCTTCATTGGTAGCCAGAGTTTCAGATACAGGCAGAGAAGCAGAAACGACAGTCAGACGATGAACAGGTTTGATGCTTCTTGCAAAAGCCTGGACAGTCGTCCCCGAAGCAATGATAATAGAATCATCCTTTGTAATTAGCCGGGCAGCCTCACGGCCTATACAATATTTTTCTTCTTGGTAAATTTTCCCTTTTTCACTGATCGAGCGGTTATTTGCAAAAGGATTGATCATAATAGCCTTACCATGACTCCGGTAAAGTTTCCCTTTTTTTTCCAATTCCGTAAGGTCTTTACGTATCGTTACAGTAGAAACATCCAGTGTTAAAGCCATATCGGAAACGAGCAGAGACCCCTGTTTCATCAATTGGCTCAGTATTAGACTTTGCCTATCTTCTTTAGTCATATTATGATTCATTTGCATCTGTCATTGCCAAATCACAATACAGGATCAGGCAAAGTAAGAACTTTATCAAACCTCCGAAATGACATAGAAATAACCGCCCTGCGGTATCTTGTCATCGTTTCAAAGTTCATCAATTACAAAATTAGCCTTTTTTTTAGTGACTAAATAAGAAGTATGTTTTTTTAACCTTATATTTAACAAATATTCTTATTAAAATAGGAGAAACCCATAAAAAAGACTGATTTGCGTCATACATTCCCGTTAAGAAGAAGTAGTATTGTTCCATATAAGAACATTTCTCTTTATTTATTCGATATAACTTATTAATAACCGTATAATTTGGCAAATTAAAGTTAATTAATTTGGCGATAAAGGAAAATGAAACTATATTTGTTTCGAAAAGAAAGATATTCACTTGCGTATTGAAGTAATATGAAGTCTGGAACTTATCTTTGGAAACAACTTGGAAGGCATAATCACCGCTCCGAAGCTTATCATAGACCTTAAAACTACTGACTTGGATATGAAGAATTTTACAGATAATCTTTATGATGTCATCGTCATCGGCGGAGGCATTACCGGTGTAGGAACCGCTAGGGACTGCGCAATGCGCGGCTTGAAAGTACTGCTTGTGGAAAAGCGGGACTTTACGAACGGTGCTACCGGCCGTAATCATGGTCTTCTCCACAGTGGCTCGCGGTACGCCGTCACAGACCCCGAATCGGCCAAGGAATGTATCCAGGAGAATATGATTCTCAGGAAGATCGCACGCCATTGTGTTGATCCCACAGATGGACTGTTCATTACCTTGCCTGAAGATGACCTGAATTATCAGAAGAAATTCGTTGAAGCTTGTCATCAAGCCGGCATCAATGCAGAAATCATTGATCCTGAATATGCGAAACAGATCGAACCGGCAGTCAATCCTGACCTCATAGGAGCTGTCAGAGTCCCGGATGCTTCCATTGACCCTTTCCGGCTCTCTACAGCCAACATCATTGACGCAAAACGACATGGGTGCAGATTCCTGACTTATCACGAAGTCATTGGGTTCCTCATTGACAACGGACGCATCAAGGGAGTCAGACTCCGTAACCATAAAACGGGCGAGACTTGTGAAGTGCACTCAAAACTGACGATCAATGCTGCCGGAAGCTGGGGCTGCCTCATTGCAAAAATGGCCGGCGTAACAGTCAACATGTTTCCGGCCAAAGGATCACTCTTAATCTTCGGACACCGCGTAAACAATATGGTCATTAACCGTTGTCGTAAACCTGCTAATGCAGACATTCTTGTCCCGGACGATGCTGTCTGTGTAATCGGCACGACAAGTGACCGGGTGCCGGTGGAAACCATCGATCATCTGAAAGTTACTCCCGAAGAAGTAAACACGCTGATCACTGAAGGCGAACAAATGGCTCCGGCATTAGCTTCTACGAGGATTCTCCGTGCTTATACTGGTGTCAGGCCGTTGGTTGCAAAAGATAACGACCCTTCCGGCAGAAGTATCAGCCGCGGTATCGTTCTCCTTGACCATGAAACGCGTGACGGATTGGCTGGGTTCATTACGATCACAGGGGGTAAGATGATGACCTACAGACGCATGGCCGAACAGGCTACCGACCTGGCCTGTAAAAAACTGGGTATCAGTAGGCGTTGTGAAACAGCAACGACTCTCCTGCCAGGATCAGAGGCTGAAAACGACCATAAGCCGGATCCTTATAACTATACTTTCTTCGTCCAAAAAGGACGGCATGGCACGCTCACAGAAAATATTCCTCACGAGAAAATTGAAGACAGGGCGATGGTATGCGAATGTGAAGAGGTCAGCGTGGGAGAAGTGAAATATGCAGTAGACAAATTGAATACCGACAACCTGGCTAAGTTGCGTCGCCATACAAGGATGGGAATGGGAACATGCCAGAGTGAGCTCTGCGCCTGCAGGGCAGCAAACGTTCTCTGTCAGGTCGCAAAACTCAAGGTTGAGAAAAGTGAACAAGATCTGGCTAACTTTATTGCCGAGCGTTGGAAAGGAATGTATCCGGTAGCTTGGGGAGAGACGTTGAAAGAAGGACAATTCATGTCACAAATCTATGAAGGACTGTGCGGATTAAACCAATTAGTTCCAAAGAAAAAGGAGGATCAGAAATGAAATATGATACTATCATCATCGGGGGAGGACTCAGTGGACTTGCCTGTGGAATCTCGCTGGCAAGTAAAGGACAGAAAGTCATGATCGCCGCCGCTGGTCAGAGTAGTCTGCATTTTAACTCTGGCTCTTTTGATCTTCTGGGTTACGATGAACAGGGTAACGTCATTGACAACCCGCTAGAGGCTGTCAAACAACTCGGCCCGGAGCACCCTTACTCCAAAATAGGGGCCGCACAATTGAATATCCTTGCGAATCAAGCTCAGGAGCTTTTGAATACTGCCGGAATCAGAGTCAAAGGGCAAACTGGAAGAAATCATTTCCGCCTCTCCCCTATTGGCGTTGCAAAACCTACATGGCTGACCATAGAAAACATGATCTCTCTTGAAACACCGGATCAGTTTCCACAACAGGAAGTCATCGTAGCAAATATCCGTGGGTTTCTGGATTTTCCGGTAGAATTTCTGATTGATAACCTGGAGAAGAAAGGCATCAAAGCCTTACTGAAAACCTTTACAACACCAGAACTTGAATATGCGAGGGAAAATCCTTCAGAAATGAGGGCCACCAATATTGCAAAAGTACTGGATGATGAAACGAATATCAAAAAAATCGCTGACGAAATCAACCATATCAGCCAAGCACAGGATCTGGTCATCTTGCCGGCAGTCCTGGGCATCGCCAATCTCTCTGCTGTAAACCTCTTGAGAAAATACGTTCATGCACAGATCACTTTCGCGGCGACCATGCCACCATCTGTTCCGGGAGTATTGATTCAGACCAGACTCCGTCAGTATTTCCAGTCCATGGGAGGAATGTTCCTTGAGCAAAACAAAGTGGTAAGAGGTGATTTCTCTGACGATAAACTCAACAGTGTGTATACAGAAAACCTGCAGGACGAGCCCCTTCAGGCAAGTGATTTTGTACTCGCCACCGGATCATTCTTCAGTGGAGACCTGAACACAAATTATAAAAAAGTATTCGAAACACTTTTTGACCTTGATGTAGACGGTTCTGAGGACCGAACGCAATGGGCTGAAGAGAATATCTTCAAGGCTCAACCGTATATGAAATATGGTGTCAGAACGGGCTCCGACTTCACTGTCCGGAAAAATGGCAAGAAGGTCAACAACCTGTATGCTGCCGGACTGGTTCTCAATGGTCATAATACCGTCAAGTCTGCCGATGGAGAAGGGGTCTCCCTTCTCACTGGTTTACAAGTAGCCGAAAACATTCTAAAGAAGTAAGGTCATGTCAGAAAAAACTCAAATAAAAAACATAAGTGCACACGACTTTGAGAAATGTCTCAAATGTACGATCTGTACGGTCTATTGTCCGGTAGCAGCAGTAGAGCCAAAGTACCGTGGTCCTAAAGAGGATGGCCCTGACACAGAACGCTACCG
>DHOX01000016.1:0-10251 GCA_002409785.1 Prevotella sp. UBA5379
TTGTGTTCTAAAGACTTGACTTCCATCAAACCTATAGATTCCTTTTTTATAATAATCTTTCCTTCCAAATCCTCTATGATAAAAGGGGGAAGTCGTTTTAGCAACGATTTCCCCCTTTTAAGACTATTACAGGATAAATTCCTAAAAATGGTTTTCAATATACTCAAATAACCAATCGTCAAAATCCTTAGCCTTTTTCTGATCACTGATTTTTTCTGTTTCCATTCTATAACTTTATTAATTTTTAGTCACAAAGATAAAAGAATCTTTCCTTTTATGAAAATGATCAGCATCTTTTTTTCACAGAATATTTGTGTAATCGTTTACTTCAGCGAATATTCCCCTCAAAAGAGGCTTTTTGTTTATAATGGATATTTACCATACTCCCTCCAAAAAAGCAACTGATAACCATAAATTTTGATTGTCTGTTTTACCAAATGGCCGGAATTTCTTTCCAGAAATCAAAAAAATACACCCGCCGATCCAGTATCGATTCTTTTTCGTATCTTTGCATACAAAGAAAATCAATCATAAGACATGGACGAAGATTTTAATATCCACCAAGAAAACGAGTCTTCGGCAGAGAAAGAGTTTGAAAAAGCACTACGTCCCCTGAAATTTGATGATTTCAGCGGAGAAGATAAGGTAGTGGAAAATCTCAGAATCTTTGTCGAAGCTGCGAAATTCCGGGGAGAACCACTCGACCATACATTACTTCACGGACCACCAGGACTTGGAAAGACAACACTAAGCAATATCATTGCCAATGAACTCGGTGTAGGATTCAAGGTGACCAGTGGACCCGTATTGGATAAACCCGGAGATTTGGCAGGTATTCTCACCTCATTGGAACCAAAGGATGTTCTCTTTATTGATGAGATCCATCGCCTTTCTCCTGTTGTAGAGGAATATCTGTATTCTGCAATGGAAGACTACCGCATCGATATTATGATCGACAAAGGGCCCTCAGCAAGAAGCATCCAAATAGATTTAAGTCCTTTTACACTTATCGGAGCCACAACACGAAGCGGATTACTCTCCGCTCCTCTACGCGCGCGTTTCGGCATTAATCTTCATTTGGAATACTACCAGCCAAAAACGCTGAAAAAAATCATTATGAGATCAGCCAAACTCCTGAAGGTAAAAATCGAAGATGATGCAGCTGAAGAAATCAGCCGGCGTTCACGTGGTACGCCCCGTATCGCCAACAGTTTATTACGTAGAATCCGTGATTTCGCCCAAGTAAAGGGAAATGGAACCATCACCGGAGATATTGCCCGTATGGGTCTGAAAGCTCTAAACATTGACCAATACGGACTTGATGAGATTGACAACAAGATACTGACAACTATTATTGATAAATTCCGAGGTGGTCCTGTAGGAGTATCAACTATCGCCACAGCTATCGGAGAAGACTCCGGAACCATAGAAGATGTTTATGAGCCTTATCTGATCATGGATGGCTTCATTAAACGTACCCCTCGCGGGCGGGTAGCAACCTTGCTAGCTTACGATCATCTGGGTAGGAACTACCCCAGCAGCAATCCCATGGAGCAAAGTTTTTTTTAGATCGAATCAGAATTAAAATAAAAAAGAAGTTAGGAAAAATAGTACAAGCATAATTAGAAAGCGATGAAAACAGGTTTATATACCGGAACTTTTGATCCTTTTACAACAGGACATCAAAATATCGTAATGCGGGCGCTGCCTCTCTTCGACCGTCTGGTTATTGCCGTAGCTGTCAGTGAGCTCAAGCATACACAAGAGGAGATAGGCCAAAGGGTCAGGGACATACAAGCCCTCTATGCGGAAGAGCCAAAGATCAAGGTAGTCTCTTATCAAGATCTCACCATTGACCTGGCGCAGCGTGAACAAGCACAATATATTGTCCGCGGAGTCAGGAACCTGAGAGACTTCGAATATGAACGCGAACAGGCTGACATCAACAAGCAACTTGGCGGAGTGGAAACACTACTGTTTTTTTCCGATCCCAAATTGGAAAGTGTCAGTTCTACACTGGTCCGCGAACTCCGGCATTTTGGTCATGATGCACATGAATTCCTGCCGGAAAAAGATAAGAATAAATAAAGGAAACCTCTTCGATCTCAATGGAGAGTCAAAACAAAGAATATGATTAGTTATCAAGCTGAAGGCATAGAAATGCCAAAAATCAGGAAAAGGGACACTACATCCTGGATCAAGAAAGTAGCTGCCGCACATGGACGGAAGATCGGTGAAATCGGCTATATGTTTGTCAATGACGAAAAAATGCTGGAAACGAACAAACAGTATCTCGGTCATGATTATTATACAGATATTATCACTTTTGATGATGATGAAGGAGATGTGCTTAATGGAGATATTGTTATTTCCCTGGATACGGTCAGATCAAACGCTAAAAAGTACAACAAAGCTTATGATAATGAACTCCACCGTGTCATCATTCATGGTATCCTGCACCTTTGTGGAATCAACGATAAGGGACCTGGAGAACGGGAAATCATGGAAGCTAATGAAAATGCTGCATTAGCAATGCTCTAACTTGTAAGAAGTGCTTTATTTCCCAGGAACTTTCAAATTCAGAATTATTTATGAACGAATCAACTCTTCATCCATCAAAGAGCAAGTAGTTTTCTCTCCTTTTATTAAGAAAGGAACCATATCATCATAAAACGGAGATGCCGTTCAGACTTTTCTTCAAGTCAGAACGGCATCTTTTTTAGATCATAGGATCAGCAGAAAATCCCAGTATATCCAGAAGATAGAAGATACGCTTATTTATTCACCTTACTTATTCTTTTCGGTCAATAATTGTAACGCCTTTTGTACCGTATGATTACTCTCATCCATAATTTCAAAATAAGCATCCATATTCCATAGATCGCGGGCAATCAAGGCCTTAAGTTGAACAGACATGGTCGGAATGGTTTTCTGAAGTTCATCATCATCCTTTGGCTTAATCTTCTGTCTGGCTCCATCTGCTACAATACTATCCATCAGCACCTGGGGAGTGACAAAGTTTTTGCGAAAGCTCTCGAATACAGGATATTTGGCCCTCAGTTCTTTCCGATGACTGTCAAGGTAAGAAAGTGTCTGCGTATAAATAGAATTACCGGCCAGCAGTTGGCGATAGAACGCCGTATATTGCAGTGTATCCAATGGAACGAAGTAGTCAGGCATAATTCCCCCACCACCATAAACAAGACGATGCTTACGAAGGGTATAATATTTCTGGGAAGGATCAAAATGGATACTATCACGATTTGTAAACTCCCCATGCTTGAAGCGATGGTCCAGATCCATCTCATAGTCTTTCAGATCTCCCTTCTTATAAGGTTTCTGGATACAACGTCCACTTGGTGTATAATAATGAGCTACAGTGAGTCGGATCATGCTCCCGTCAGGGAAAGGTATAGGACGCTGTACCAGTCCTTTTCCAAAAGACCGGCGGCCAACGACAATAGCACGGTCCTGGTCCTGCAATGCTCCTGTCACGATCTCTGCAGCTGATGCAGAAAGTTCATCAATAAGAACAACGACCTTACCCTTGAGCATCTTACCTTTACCGTCTGAACGAAACTCCTCCCGAGGAGAATGACGGCCCTGCGTATACACGATCAAATCATGATCGGGCAAAAACTGCTGTGCGATCTGTACGGCAGATTGCAAATAGCCTCCTCCATTTTCCTGAAGGTCTAGGATCAAATCCTTCATCCCTTTATGCTGAAGAGAATCAATGGACTGGGAGACCTCATCAGGACTATGAAGGCCAAAACTCTCCAGTCGAATATAACCGATTCCCGGACGGATCATATAAGAAGCATCTACCGTTTTCAAAGGAATTCTATCACGAATAACCATAAAATGAAGTACCCCCGAAACTCCCTTCCGGACAATCGTTAAATCGACTTTCGTTCCTTTCGGTCCCCGAAGACGCTTCATGATCTGTTCCCGTGGCATTTTAACGCCTGCTATGGCCGTATCGTTGACCGCAACGATACGATCACCAGCAATGACGCCAACCTTCTCTGAAGGCCCGTTAACGACAGGCTGAATGACAATCAATGTATCATTCATCATGTTAAATTGTACTCCGATTCCATCGAAATCACCGTTTAAAGGTTCCTTCAACTCTTTCGTTTCAGACGGAGTAGTATATGCAGAATGAGGATCCAACTTATCCAGCATTCCGCGAATGGCGTCTTCTACCAATTTATTTTCATCAACGGAATCAACGTAGAGATTTTCTATTGCCAATTCAGCAGCGCTGAGTTTCGCCAATGGAGAACGCCGTTCCAAATGAATCCGGAACTGTGCAGAAGCAGTGATCACACAACATAGCAACACTGCCAACAGAACTGTTTTCTTTTTATAAAACATAATTTGATATTATATGAATTACGACCTTTTTCTCATCCACCAGCAAATCCGAAAATATCTTTCACCCAGACAAGTACTCTATCCAACGGACTTTTCCTGGTCCTGTTCGTCCCTAACCGCCGGCAGACTCTCTTCCTCAGGAAGATCCTCTTCGATCACCAGATTGTCAATGATGAAATTCTGTCTCTCCATCGTATTCTTCCCCATGTAATAAGCCAGCAACTTCTGCACCTGATCGTTTTTATGAAGCGTTACTTGTTCCAGCCTCATGTCAGGACCGATAAAATGGGCAAATTCATCCGGGGAGATCTCCCCAAGCCCCTTGAACCGCGTGATCTCAGGATCAGGTCCGAGATCATCAATCGCTTTGCGGCGCTCCTCATCCGAATAACAGTAAGAAGTAATAAAATCACTCTTCTTTCCATATTTAGTCTCATAAACTGAGATGCTTTTTTTATCCTTAATCTTCGTCTTCCGATTACGTACACGAAAGAGCGGTGTCTGGAGCACAAAAACATGCCCCTTCTTAATCAGTTCAGGATAGAACTGGAGAAAGAACGTAATCATCAGCAAACGGATATGCATGCCATCAACATCTGCATCCGTAGCCACAATCACCTTGTTATATCTCAAATCATCCAATCCATCTTCTATATCCAGAGCAGCCTGGAGAAGATTGAATTCTTCATTTTCATATACTACTTTCTTGGTCAGTCCAAAGCAATTCAGAGGTTTGCCTCGAAGCGAAAATACGGCCTGAGTATTCACGTCACGACTTTTTGTAATGCTTCCACTAGCAGAATCTCCTTCGGTAATGAAGATACAACTTTCTTCCTTCCGAGGATTTCTTTGATCACAATAATGAATCCGGCAGTCCCTCAACTTACGATTATGAAGGCTCGCCTTTTTTGCACGTTCACGGGCCAGTTTGGTAATTCCAGCCATAGACTTGCGTTCATGCTCACTCTCTTTGATTTTATTCTCGATCACTTCCGTCACATCCTGATGGATGTGGAGGAAATTATCTACATTCTGCTTGATAAAATCTCCTACATACTTATTAATTGACTCACCTCCAGGGGACATCTGAGTACTGCCTAATTTAATCTTAGTCTGACTTTCAAACACAGGTTCCTCAACATTAATGGCAATAGCTGCAACAATTCCATTACGGATATCCGTATAGTCATAGTTTTTATTGAAGAATTCCTTGATCGTCTTTGCAATATGTTCCTTAAACGCACTCTGATGGGTTCCTCCCTGAGTAGTATGCTGACCGTTCACAAAACTATAATATTCTTCTCCATACTGGTTCGTATGGGTAAAGGCTATTTCAATATCTTCTCCTTTGATATGGACTATCGGATATAGCCCGTCAACCGTCATGTTATCTGTCAACAGATCCTGTAGTCCATTGCGGCTATGAATACGCCGTTCATTATAAAGAATGCTCAGGCCAGAATTCAAATAAGTATAATTACGAAGCATCGTCTCCACGATATCGTCATGAAAGGTATAATTCCTGAACATAACTGGATCCGGCTCAAAGAAAATATAGGTACCCTTTTCCTCCGATGATGGTTCTGTCCTGTCACTCTTTTTAACACCCCGTTCAAAAATCAGCTCACGGACTTTCCCATCTCGGAAACTTCGTACAATAAATTTTGAACTTAAGGCATTGACCGCCTTTATGCCGACACCATTCAGTCCTACACTCTTCTTAAAAGCACGAGTATCATATTTACCTCCAGTATTCAGTTTTGCTACAGCTTCTTCCAGTTTCCCCTGAGGAATTCCACGGCCATAATCACGCACTGACACCCGCAAATGATCCTGAATATTCACCTCAATGCAATCGCCGGCATTCATCTTGAATTCATCAATAGAATTATCCACTACCTCTTTGAGGAGTACGTAAATCCCATCTTCCGGCAAAGAACCATCCCCCAAACGTCCAATATACATCCCCGGGCGCGTGCGGACATGCTCCATATCATTTAAATGACGAATGTTCGCATCAGTATAAGCGGGCGTACTCTCCGTTTGATGATTCACATGACGATCATTATCTTCTGACATTTATACCCTTCCTTGTTCTTCTATTTGTGTTTTCCGAACCAGCAATACCAGTTTTATAATCACTTCATCCCGATATTGTTGCATAAATTCTGTCAGAACCTCAAGCGTCATGACTAAATCATGATATTAATCATGCTCTGACCTTCTATAATAGTTTTATTCCAGAAAGTTAACTTTTGTATGAAATCACTGGAAATCATTTCACTTCCACATTTTCATCCTTAGCATCAACAACTGGAGCAATGATCTTCTTAAAACAACGACGGCGCTTATGATTGATCGGATTCAATGGTCCCCACTGGCTCTGGACCCCTTCGTTGCTTTCCATTTCCACCTGGCTCTCTCCCCATTTAAAGCCATAAGCCTGATACCTAGGTATCAAATCAGCAAAAAGCAAAGAATTGGCTCCTTTCTTACGATACTCTGGAAGGAAACCCAAAAGGAGAAGATCCACACCTTCTGTCTTATGCCACTTAATGGCCCGGAGCACGTACCACCAGCCAAATGGCAACAGACGCCCACGATGGCATTTCTGCATAGCCCTAGATAGAGATGGCATCGTGATACCGATACCGGCAAGTTTATTGTCCGCACTGGCATCCTCTATAAGGGTAACCAAACTAAGATCAATAAATGGAAAATAGGATTGAATTAACTGGGTAATCTGGGCATCACTCAGTTCTGAATAACCATAAAGACCGGAATAGGTCTCATTAATCAGCTCAAAAATTTTGCGGCCATAACCACCCTTGAATATATCTTTCTTCGTAAGTTTTTTGATTCGAAGATGGTAACGATCTTCTACCACTTTAGCAATGCGGGTATACTTGTCCGGTATTTTTTCCGGCACTTTCAAATAATATTCCACATAATCATTATCCTTTACAAATCCTTCTATCTGCTCCATATATTCAGGATAATAAGGATAATTGTAAAGAGTAGGCATTGTTCCTAATTTATCGAAACCCCAGGTTAACATTCCTTCCGGATCCATATCCGTGAAACCTAAAGGTCCTACGATTTCCGTCATACCTTTGCTTATTCCATAAGTCTCTACAGCCTTCAGCAATGAGCAAAGGACAGCCTTGTCATCAATAAAGTCAAGCCATCCGAAACGTACCGATTTACGATTCCACTTTTTATTCGCTTTATGATTGATGATCGCTGCGATACGCCCCACAAGTTTCCCATCCTTATAAGCCATATAATATTCGGCTTCACAGAATTCGAAAGTGGCATTGTGGTTTTTATCCAGCGTATTGAATTCGTCACTGAATAGATTAGGTACATCGTATGGACTTCCCTTGTACAGGTCGTAATGAAAATCGATAAAATGTTTGAGATCTCTTTTGGTTTCGACCTTTCTGATTTCTATTGCTGACATATAATTTAATATAAATATTGCTTTAAACTTACAAAGTTAAGAAAATAAAAGGAAAAGAACAAAAGGTGAAGATTTTTTTGAAATATATTAGAGAGTTTTATACTCCATCATGCCTGTTTATGCGCATTTTTTATTATTATGTGCAAAGGATCAACCATTTAGATAAAAAAGAGGATCGCCTTTTCAAAAGAGGAGCGTTATTTTCAGCCAAGGATATTGACTGGATCAAGGAATAACCTTATAATATTTCCGGGCAACAGATCTCGAACAGAAATTAAAATGCCACCACTCCGTGGGAAGTGCTCTCCAACCGGCATGACGCATCACCCTGCGAAGAAGTAATCGATCAGCTTCAGCCTGACGTGAGATACGATGATGCCTGACCAGACTATTCTCCCGGTCTATATGTGCTGCGGGTCCCATAAAATCAATCTTGGTGCCCATATCCAGAGTATCCCCTTTTAAGTTACAAAGAGAAACATCTACTGCCAGGCCATAATTATGCAGCCCTCCTCCATGGGCAGGATTACTGACATAAAAAAATTCCGGTGTATTCTTTACGCGGTCCCACATCTCCTGTTGGATGTGCATAGGTCGTGCCGCATCAAAAACGATCAAACTCAAATCCGGACGAATCGACTTTAAATATGCCTGTGCCCGCTTCAGAGCCCGGGCTGCCTTCGGATGCAAGTAAGCTTCCCGCAAATCCCCATACAAGACAACTCCGCAAAAATTGTCCGGTCGGGAATACATCAAAGAAACACAGATTGTGGAATCTTCATCTTTTACATTCACATATCCCTGCCGGGCCAATGACTGTGCGGTCTTACTCAAGACAGGCTGTGAGGAAGATGAAGCTTTCGACAACCGGGCAGTAGTAAATGAACTTCTGACCGGTGGCTCCTTTGATACCTGCGGGACGAGCGTCCCTTCTGCTTTCTTCGGTGCATGTGCACATCCCATGAAACAGAATACAACAGCAGACAACAAAAAGCTTCCTCTCTTCATATCACCAATCGTAAAAACCCCCACGAAGAAAATAAACTGACTTCGTGGGGGGCAGTATGTAGATAAAATACTATTCTATTAGTCGTTCAATTTAGCTTTGATGAATTCACGATTCAGACGGGCGATATTTGCCACGGTCTCGTTCTTCGGACATTCTGCCTCACATGCACGCGTATTGGTACAGTTGCCAAAGCCCAATTCTTCCATCTTTGCAACCATTGATTTAGCTCGACGGGCAGCTTCAACACGTCCCTGAGGAAGTAAAGCAAACTGGCTTATCTTTGAGCTGACAAACAACATGGCGGAACCATTCTTGCAAGCAGCCACACAAGCGCCACAACCGATACAAGAAGCACAGTCCATTGCTTCATCCGCCTTATCCTTAGGAATAGGTATTGCATTTGCATCCTGAGCAGCTCCTGTCCGGACAGTGATATAACCACCGGCGGCCATGATCTCATCAAATGCAGAACGGTCTACCATACAGTCCTTGATAACAGGGAAAGCAGCAGAACGCCACGGCTCTACTGTAATCGTATCCCCATCATTGAAACTACGCATATACAACTGGCAGGTCGTACCCCCTTGTGCCGGTCCATGTGGATGACCGTTGATATAAAGTGAGCACATACCACATATTCCCTCTCGACAGTCATGATCGAATACGAACGGCTCCTTGTTAGCCTCTATCAACTGTTCGTTCAAGATATCCAACATCTCGAGGAAAGAGGTATCAGTAGGGATATCCTTCATCTGGAAGGAATCAAAATGACCTTCTGCCTGCGGTCCATCCTGACGCCAGACCTTCAGCGTGAAATTTATATTCTTATCCATTTTTTTTATCTGATTTAATTGATACATCAACAATCCTGTATGAAGGATTACTTCTTATAATTACGTACCTGAACCTTAATGTACTTATAGTCCAATGGTTCCTTGAGAAGCGTAGGAGCAGCATCATCAGAACCCTCGTATTTCCAGCAAGCTACATACATGTAATGTTCATCATCACGCTTAGCTTCACCTTCTTCTGTCTGCGATTCTTCACGGAAATGCCCGCCACAACTCTCGTTTCGATTCAAGGCATCGTATGCGATCAACTCACCCATGGTGATAAAATCACGAAGATGAATAGCCTTGTCAAGTTCTACATTCAGTCCTTCTTCCGGTCCAGGCACACGGACATGTGCATAGAATTCCTGACGCACATCTTTCAACATAGAAAGGGCCTTTTTCAAGCCTGCTTCATTACGAGCCATTCCTACATAATTCCACATAATATTATACAACTTTCTATGGATGGAATCAACGCTCTCATCACCTTTAATATTATAGATGCGGTCAATCTCAGCTTTGACGTTTTTCTCTGCCTCATCAAATTCAGGAGCATCAGTCTTGAA
>DHOX01000016.1:10508-48052 GCA_002409785.1 Prevotella sp. UBA5379
TCGGAGAAATTACACTCACCCAGGGCAAACAATCCTTTAATGGAAGTCTGAAGTTCATAGTCTACCCATAGACCTCCCATCGTATAGTGAATGGCCGGATAAATCATCATCGGATTCGTATAAGGATCTACATTGACAATCCGTTTGTACATATCGAACAAGTTCCCATAGCGTTGGGTAACGACATCTTTCCCCAGACGCCCGATTGCCTCCTTAAAGTCGAGGAACACAGCCAGTCCGGTAGAGTTAACCCCAAAACCTTTATCTGTACGTTCCTTAGCTGCACGAGAAGCAACATCACGGGGAACCAAATTACCGAATGCAGGATAGCGGCGTTCCAGATAATAATCACGGTCCTCTTCAGGAATATCCCTACCTTGAATTTCTCCGCTCTGGAGTTTTCTAGCATCTTCAAGTTTCTTAGGAACCCAGATACGTCCATCATTACGAAGAGATTCTGACATCAACGTCAACTTAGACTGCTTGTCCCCGTGTACAGGGATACAAGTCGGATGAATCTGCACGAAACAAGGATTTGCGAACCATGCACCTTTCCGATAGCACTGCATAGCTGCAGTACAATTGCAGCCCATAGCATTAGTAGAGAGGAAATAGGTGTTGCCATAACCACCCGTTGCGACACAAACGGCATGAGCAGCATAGCGTTCCAGTTTACCGGTAATCAGATTTTTAGCGATGATACCACGAGCACGACCATCAATAATGACAAGATCTTCCATTTCTGTACGGGTGTGGAGTTCCACGGTACCATTGTGTACCTCTTTCATCAATGCAGAATAGGCACCGAGCAGCAATTGCTGTCCTGTCTGCCCCTTAGCATAGAAAGTACGGCTCACCTGGACTCCGCCAAAAGAGCGGTTAGCCAGCAGTCCACCATATTCACGTGCAAAAGGCACACCTTCTGCCACACACTGGTCAATGATATCTGCACTTACCTCGGCCAGACGATAAACATTAGCCTCCCGAGAACGATAATCTCCACCTTTGATAGTATCATAAAACAGACGATAGACAGAGTCTGCATCGTTCTGATAGTTTTTTGCAGCATTGATACCTCCCTGTGCAGCAATTGAGTGAGCACGGCGCGGAGAATCCTGAATACAGAAATTAATAACGTGGAAGCCCTGCTCCCCTAAAGAAGCAGCAGCGGAAGCTCCAGCCAGTCCGGTACCAACGACGATAATGTCCAACTTACGCTTATTAGCCGGATTAACCAGTTTCTGATGGGCTTTGTAATTGGTCCATTTCTCAGCTAACGGACCTTCTGGAATCTTAGAATCAATCTTTATATCTGACATAATCTGATATTCTTTAAATGATAATATTAATCATGAATTAGTGAAGGCTGGGTGCAAAACCGAAAGCAAAAGACAAGACGATAATCGCAAAAGCAGCCATCAGAATGGTCACGTAGATGATGCCAATGGTCTGCCAGCGTTTCAACCAGATCTTTCCACTCCAGCCTAAAGTTTGTATTGAACTCCAGAAACCATGGGAAAGATGAAACCAGATAGCACCAAACCATACGAGATAAAGAACGACAAGTAAGGGATGAGAAAAGGTGTACTTGATCCAACCGAAGCCATCAGTAGGTCCGGCAATGGAAGAAGTTGTGCCAGCAAGATCGGCAAGCATCATGTGCGACCAGAAATTGACCAGATGAAGGACAATACCGCAAAGGATGATCAGCCCGAGCACCAGCATGTTCTGGGAAGCCCAACTGACTTCCGGACGGCGGGCTGTCACTGCATAGCGCTCACTACCACGTGCACGACGGTTCTGAATGGTCAGAATAAAAGCATACACAATGTGGAAGCAGGCTAAAACAGCCAGAATGATAGTACCAAGGACGGCATACCAATTAGAACCCAAGAATGCGCAAACCTCATTGTAACCATTTCCGGAAAAAAAGGCTACAGTGTTCATGCAAACGTGGAATGTCAAAAATAGAATAAGGCAAATGCCTGTTACGGCCATTACCACCTTTCTACCAATAGGTGAATTGATTAACCACATAAATGATTGTAATTTAATTATTTAACTGTTTGAAAATATTTCACAATCCACAACACGATCCGTCTTTTATCGCCTCAAAAGCCCGACGACATCCCTTAGTCATCGTCCACTAAAAGCGTAATTGAGTTAAGACTTATCTTCAGAAGTTTTCAGCCCCCATATAAATAGGTAGGCGCCAAACCGCTCTTGCTGCAAATTTACCATTTTTTGATGATTAAACAAAGCGATTGCTATAAAATTTCGATTTAATTTCTTACTTTTGCCGAAAAAGGAAAACGGAGATGAATTTCAATTATGACGTAATTGTTATCGGCGGAGGGCATGCTGGATGTGAAGCAGCAACAGCTTCTGCCAATATGGGAGCTAAGACGTGTCTGATAACGATGGACATGAACAAGATCGGTCAGATGAGTTGTAATCCTGCCGTCGGTGGCATTGCGAAGGGACAGATCGTCCGTGAAATTGACGCTTTAGGAGGGCAAATGGCTCTGGTTACCGACCGGACTGCCATTCAGTTCCGAATGCTCAACATAGGAAAAGGACCGGCTGTATGGAGCCCAAGGGCTCAATGTGACCGGGGCAAATTCATCTGGGAATGGAGAACGGTACTTGATCATACTCCTAATCTTGACATCTGGCAAGATCAGGCAGACACCTTACTCGTCAAGAACAACGAGGCTGTTGGGGTCCGCACAATCTGGGGCATAGAATTTCATGCTAAGAGCGTAATTGTCACTGCAGGGACCTTTCTCAACGGACTTCTGCATATCGGACGTCACATGCTGGAAGGTGGAAGGATCGCAGAACCGGCCGTACATCATTTTACGGAAAGCATCACGCGCTGGGGCATCCGCACCGGCCGGATGAAAACAGGAACCCCTCCACGGATCGATAAACGCAGTGTCCACTTCGAGGATATGACAGAGCAAAAGGGAGATGCTGATTTTCACCAGTTTTCTTATATGGGCCCACATCGTGTTTTAAAACAACTCCCTTGTTGGACGACCTATACTAATAAAACTGTCCATGACATTCTGAGAAGCGGTCTCAAGGATTCTCCTCTTTTCGACGGTCAAATCAAGAGCAAAGGGCCACGATATTGCCCTTCCATTGAGACCAAACTGGTCACCTTTCCAGACAAAGATCAACATCCTCTATTCCTCGAACCAGAAGGAACCGACACTAATGAGATGTACTTGAACGGATTCTCCTCAAGTATGCCTGCAGATATTCAACTCGAAGCCATTCATCATATTCCAGCCTTGAGAGATGCCCGAATCTACCGTCCTGGATATGCTATCGAATACGATTATTTCGACCCTGTTCAGCTCTATCATTCACTGGAATCAAAAATCATCAAGGGGCTGTTTCTTGCCGGACAGGTCAATGGCACTACCGGCTATGAAGAAGCAGGAGGACAGGGAACACTTGCTGGCATTAACGCAGCCATCCATTGTGGCGGAGGTGATCCATTTATATTAGGAAGAGACGAGAGTTATATAGGAGTACTGATTGACGATCTGACGACAAAAGGGGTGGATGAACCTTACCGGATGTTCACTTCTCGCGCTGAATACCGTATTCTTCTCCGGCAGGATGACGCAGATGCCAGACTGACTGAAAAAGCATATCAGTTGGGATTGGTAAAAAGAGACCGATATGAATGGTGGACGCAAAAGAAGGAGGCCCTGGACCGGCTCTTGAATTTCTGCAAAAACACTCCAATCAAGCCGAAAGAAATTAATTCTTATATGGAAGCATGGGGCTCCACTCCATTACGCGCTGGTTGCAAATTAGTAGATCTTATCGCTCGTCCACAACTTAACCTGAAAAAACTATCCGGAATCATACCTGGATTAAAAGAAATCCTGAATTCACCCGTTAATCGGAAAGAAGAGATTGCTGAAGCTGCTGAGATACGGATGAAATACAAAGGCTACATAGACCGAGAGAAAATTGTGGCTGACAAGATGCACCGACTTGAGAATATAAGAATCAGGGGACATTTCAAATATGAAGAACTGAAAGAGATCTCCACGGAAGGAAGGCAAAAATTAGCAAGGATCGATCCGGACACCCTCGCTCAGGCCAGCAGGATCCCCGGGGTTTCTCCGAGTGACATTAACGTGCTCCTCATCTTGATGGGAAGATAATTGTCCCCCTCGCGGCTTCATTAGGTCAACACTCCTACTTTATTCAATTGTCAACTAATGATCCATAGAACGTTTAATCAAGAAAAGCATGCCTTGCAAGAGCATGTTTCACGTGAAACCATATCAGCTATAAACTTCTGATATATTGCAACTTAACGATTAAAGTAAAACGAAAAAGATGAAGGCTCAAGCCACATAAAACAGTTTGGAAAGAGGGTAAAAATAAAAGAGCATATCGTATTTTGCTGGCAAGAGGAAAGAGCGGAGCACTTTATTTAAACGACAAATATAAAACAACCTTTAAAGATAAGTAGAATGAATAACCAAATGTTGATTGACAAATTGCGGACGGTACCGGATTGGCCGATTAAAGGAGTAAATTTTAGAGATATTACCACATTGTTGAAAGATCCAAAATGCCTGAAAGAAATCAGTGATGAAATGTATGACCTCTACAAGGACAAGGGAATCACCAAGATTGCCGGAATAGAAAGCCGCGGGTTCATCATGGCATCTGCCTTAGCTACACGTATCGGAGCAGGTGTTATCCTTTGCAGGAAACCAGGAAAATTACCCTGCCCGACCGTTCAGCAAAGTTATGCAAAAGAATATGGAATCGATACGATAGAAATGCATAAGGATTCCATTACTCCCGACGATGTTGTTCTTCTGCATGATGACCTCCTCGCCACTGGAGGGACCATGCAGGCAGCATACAAACTGGTAAAGAAATTTCATCCTAAAAAGATTTATTGTAACTTTATCATCGAACTGGTAAATGAAGGACTAAACGGACGCAGTAATTTTGACAAGGACCTGGAGGTTACTTCCCTTTTAAAATTATAACCACAGGAAAAAGACAAGAAGAAAGGGGAATGCCTTCCTGGCCTACACACATCGCCGGGAAGGCTTTTTAGTTACTACAATATTTAGAAGACAAGAGGTTGCCCCATCGGATAAAGTCCACTTACGGAGCAAAGAATCATACTGGTGGAAAGCACTATCTCCTACCAAAATAATTCCAGGCATAATAAGTAGTCCCCGGATTTGCAGCATAATAGAAAAAACATTATATTTGCGTGTATTCGTGACAACAAGGCATTTGAAGAATTAGAATTCTGAACAGACAGAACAGAAATTCATAACTGACTGGCAATATGATGAAGCAGGCAGAGTATAAAGTTTCACGTGAAACAACCTGCATCAAACTAACTGATAATAAAGGATATACGAAGTGACTAAAGAAGAAAACGAAAAGCGTATAGCATATTTAAAGAACATCGTTCTAAACATGCCTGAAAAGCCTGGCAGCTATCAGTTTTATGATCATCTGCACAAGATTATCTATGTTGGAAAAGCCAAGCATCTGAAGCGAAGGGTATCCTCATATTTCCATAGAGAAGTAGACCGGTTTAAGACAAAAGTGCTGGTCTCGAAAATTTACGATATTTCCTATACCGTAGTGAATACAGAAGAAGATGCCCTACTGTTGGAGAATTCTCTGATCAAAAAATACAACCCCCGATATAATGTTTTGCTAAAAGACGGGAAGACGTATCCCAGCATCGTCGTGACTCATGAATATTTTCCACGGATTTTCAAGACAAGACGCATCAACAAAAATTACGGAACATACTACGGCCCATTCCCACATCTGACAAGTATGTATAATGTGCTTGGACTCATCCATAAATTATATAAACCCCGTTCCTGTAGACAGCCCATTACAAAAGTCGGAGTGCAGGAAGGAAAATACAAGCCATGCCTGGAATACCATATTCATAATTGCTATGCTCCGTGTATCAACAAGATCCGTCATGAAGAATACATGGAAAACATGAAACAGGCAGAAGAGATCCTGAAGGGAAATACGCGTGAGATAAGTTCTCTGCTCTATCAGCTAATGATGAAAAATGCAAAAATTCTGAAATTTGAGGAAGCTGAAGAACTCAAGAATCGTTATCTCCTGCTACAGGAATTCGTCTCTAAAAGTGAAGTAGTAAGCCATACCATAACGGATGTAGACGTTTTCACCATCACGGATGAAGAGAACCGGAAAAACGCTTATATCAATTATATCCACGTTAAGAACGGAGCTATCAATCAAAGTTTCACGTATGAATATAAGCGCAAACTGGACGAGACTGATGAAGACCTTCTGAATACTGCCATTCCAGAGATCAGAAGCCGATTTGACAGTCATGCCAAAGAAATAATTGTCCCCTTTAAAATGGATTGGAAAATAAAGGATGCAGAATTCTTTATTCCACAGAGAGGAGACAAGAAACATCTTCTGGACCTTTCTGAAATGAATGGAAAAGAATACCGCTTTGACCGGTTAAAACAAGCAGAGAAGTTGAATCCAGAACAGAAACACACTCGTCTGATGAAAGAACTGCAAGACAAGCTCAAACTGTCTAGACTACCTTATACAATCGAATGTTTCGACAATTCCAACATCTCTGGTACAGATGCAGTAGCAGGATGCATCGTCTACAAGGGAATGAAACCTTCCCGAAAGGACTATCGGAAATACAATATCAAAACAGTCATTGGACCTGATGATTATGCTTCCATGCAAGAAGTCGTCCGCCGCCGGTATAAAAGGATGATGGAAGAGAAGCATCCCCTGCCCGACTTGATTATCACCGACGGAGGAAAAGGTCAAATGGATGTGGTACGAGAAGTCGTTGAAGGTGAATTACACCTTAATATCCCGATAGCCGGACTGGCAAAGGACGACCGCCACAGGACTAACGAACTCCTGTTCGGCTTTCCTCCACAAACAGTTGGACTGGATGTGAAAAGCGAACTTTTCAAACTATTGACTCAGATCCAGGATGAAGTACACCGTTTTGCCATCTCCTTTCACCGTGACAAACGCTCTAAGAATGCCTTGCACAGCGAACTTGATGATATTAAAGGGATCGGAGAAAAAAGTAAAAATGCCCTCTATAAAGAACTCAAAAGTGCCAAAATGATTAAAAGTGCAGACCTTCAAACGCTCACTAAGATATTAGGTTACAGCAAATCTAAAATAATATATGACCATTTCCATCCAACAGTGCAGGCCAACAAAAAATCACAATAAATCAACAGGACCTGAATTTTGATGGAAAAGTAAAATCATGAACATATACAGATTTCTATGATAATTTTAAAAACTAAAGCATCAGAAGCCAAATAAAATTAGTATATTTGTAACATGAGAATTGTAATACAAAGAGTCAGCAGGGCCTCCGTATCCATCAAAGGAACGAGAAAATCTTCTATTGGCAAGGGCTATCTGATTCTAGTAGGAATTGAAAACAGCGACCAAAAGGATGATGTAGACTGGCTGGTCAGAAAAATCATAGGATTAAGAGTTTTTGATGACGAAAACGGCGTTATGAATCGCTCTATACAAGAAATAAACGGAGACATTCTTATCGTCAGTCAGTTTACCCTTTTCGCAAGTTACAAGAAGGGAAACCGCCCAAGTTGGCTGAGGGCTGCACGACATGACATCTCCATTCCTCTCTATGAAAACTTCTGCAAGCGGCTCTCAACTGCTCTTGGCAAACCGGTTGGAACCGGAGAATTCGGTGCCGACATGCAAGTCGAATTACTCAATGATGGTCCTGTAACGATTATCATGGATACTCATAACAAGGAATAGCTTACAGACGCGCTTCATCACCCATAAAGAGTGTCATAACAGGAACTTATGAAAGTTTGTCCTGGAGGCAAAAAACATATAGATATGACTATTAAAGAGGCTCAAGTAGCAGTTGATCAATGGATCAGAACTTATGGCGTCCGATATTTCAGTGAACTCACCAATATGGCATGTCTGACCGAGGAAGTAGGAGAATTAGCTAAAGTAATGGCCCGCACCTACGGTGACCAGAGTTTTAAAAAAGGAGAAAAAGCTAATCTGGGAGAAGAAATGGCAGATGTACTGTGGGTACTCCTCTGTCTGGCAAACCAAACCGGTGTAGACCTTACCGACGAACTCAGGAAGAGTTTTGAGAAGAAGACTAAGCGGGATGGTACGAGACATCTTAGTAATCCGAAGCTGAAAGAAAAACCCCGGCAATAGACAACCGCAAAGGTGTCTGCCGGAAAGGACAGAAATAAGAAACAATTAAAATTAAATTATAATGGCATACAGAAGTAACATCCAACCAACCATTGACCCCAAAAAGTTGAATGAACTGGAAAAGAAAAGGAAAGAAAAGCCTGAAAAAAGCAAGTACGATCAGGCCCTGGAAAAGTATGACACTCACCTCAATGAGGAGGAGATCAATAAGACCGTGAAGAAATTAATAGCTGAAAAAGTAGCTGATAATGATACGAAAGAGGTTAAGAAATTTCTTTTAGGAAGTGTCGAACTAACCTCATTGCACACCACAGATACCGAGGAAAAAATACTTGCGATGACAGAGAAGGTCAACAATTTCTATGGAGATTATCCGGGACTCCCTCATGTAGCAGCTATCTGCATATATCCTGTATTTACGGAACTAGTAGCCAAAAGCCTGGAAGTAGATGGTGTAGAGATCACGAATGTCTGTGGTAATTTCCCCTCTTCCCAAGCCCGTATGGAAGTAAAAATTGCCGAAACATCATTAGCGATTGCTGACGGTGCCACCAATATAGACATTGTGATGCCCGTAGGAAAATTCCTCAGTAATGATTATGAAGGCGTTTGTGATGATATAGATGAACTGAAAGAAGTCTGTAAGGATGTCCCTTTGAAGGTTATCCTGGAAACAGGGGATCTGGGCAGTTACAGCAACATCAAGAAAGCCGCCATATTGGCGATGTATGCAGGTGCCAACTACATCAAGACGTCTACAGGTAAAGAGAAAATCGGAGCTACACCTGAAAGCGTCTATATCATGTGCCAAGCCATAAAAGAATATTATGATGAAACAGGGATACAGATTGGCCTCAAACCTGCTGGTGGAATGAAAACCGTCATGGATGCTGTCATCTATTACACTATTGTCAAGGAAGTTCTCGGTAATAAATGGTTGACTAATAAATGGTTCAGGCTGGGTACAAGCAGTCTGGCTAATCTATTACTCAGCGAGATTCTGGAAAGGGATATTAAGTATTTCTAAGTGACATGATGAAACATGCTGCCTCTATCTGGTCAGAATATAAGTGAACCCATAAATAGTTTATAAATATTTATAATCGTAAAATTATAACTAAAAATCATGAATCCGGGGAAATCTTCTCCGGATTCCTTGTTTCAGACTACACAGTAACAGTTATTACCCTATACCCACTTCCTCTCAGAAAGATTCAGTTTACTCAATTGTCTCTTTTGATAATAAAGTCCAAATACGCCTTCAATGAAGTCCGAATATCTCCTTCTTTCACATAATCATCCAAGAACCTGACGCAGTCAGCATGAAATTCCCACATTCTCTTCTCAGCATACTCAATACCACCATTTGCTTTAGTAAAATTCACCAAAGTAGTAATCTCATTTGGCTGAATCGTACGAGCCTTAACTTTTTTAGCTAAGGTCATCATCTCCTCATTATGAGTTGAATTCAATGCATAAATGACCGGCAGGGTCAGTTTACCTTCTGCAAGGTCATTACCTGTAGGTTTTCCTATGATTTTAGAATCCGAATAATCAAAAATATCATCCTTTATCTGAAAGATGATACCCAGATTTTGACCGAAAGAATGTGCCGCCTCCACCTCATCATGGGTAGCATGGGCAGATTCTGCTCCAATAGCTGCACAAGCAGCAAAAAGAGCAGCGGTCTTTTGCTTAATCACCTGATAATAAACTTCTTCAGAGATAGCTTCATTCTGAATATTTGTCAACTGAAGAATTTCTCCATTAGACAAGGTCTGACCCAACTCGGAAAGATAGCGGACGATCACTTCTGAATGGGTATAAGAAACATGGAGCAAGGCAGTAGAGAGGATATAATCCCCAACCAGTACGGCTACCTTATTATCATATACCGCATTAACAGATGCCTGGCCGCGACGCTCCGAACTCTCATCCACCACGTCATCGTGAACCAGTGAGGCTGTATGCAGTAACTCAAGCCCTACAGCAGCATTCAAAGTAATATCGTTGATCTTGCCAAAATTACGTGCGATCAAAAGGATCAATATAGGACGCATCCGTTTGCCCTCTCGCTGCCGGATATGATCCAGTACTTGAGAAAGCAGACCGTTACTATGTGAAAGAGCCTTATTGAACAACGCAATAAAGTCATCCAACTCCTTTTGAATCGGTTGTCTGATAACAGATAGATAGTCCATGGAAATCTAAATCTGCTACAAAAATAATGATTTTATCGCATTTACAGCAATTTTTTTGTAAATTTACACCATTAAATAGAAAATATTATGGGGAAACTGTTTCTTTTAGATGCTTACGCACTTATATATCGTTCTTATTACGCCTTTCTCAAAAACCCGAGGATCAACTCTAAAGGATTGAATACATCTGCTATTCTGGGCTTTTACAATACCCTTAACGAGGTTCTCACCAAAGAAAAACCGGAATATATCGGAGTAGCCTTTGATCATGGAAAGACCTTTCGAAACGAAGTATTTCCAGAATATAAAGCGCAACGTGAAGAAACTCCGGAAGTGATCAAACGCTCTGTACCCATCATCAAGGAAATCTTGGAGGCCTATCACATACCCATTCTGCAAAAAGATGGATTTGAGGCCGATGATGTAATCGGAACCGTTGCCTCACAAACTGGAAAAATGGGAATAGAGACCTATATGCTGACTCCTGACAAAGACTATGGACAGATCGTAGGTCCTAATATTTATATGTTCCGGCCTCGCCATGGAGGCGGATATGACAAGATGGGAGAACAGGAAGTAAAAGAAAAATATGGTATCTCTTCCACTAAACAGGTCATTGATCTTCTCGCACTCATGGGTGACTCCGCTGATAATTATCCTGGTTGCCCCGGTATCGGAGAAAAGACAGCCATAAAACTTATCCAACAGTTTGGAGGCGTTGATGCTCTCCTCTCCCATACCTGTCAACTAAAGGGAAAAATGAAGGAAAAAGTTGAAGGGGCTATCGATGACATTAAAATGTCAAAATATCTGGCTACGATCAAAACGGACATCCCGATGGACATCACACTTGAAAAACTGAAGGTGGAAAATCCTGATGAGAAAAAACTTGAAGAAATCTTCACCCGTCTTGAATTCAACACCTTGAAAAACAAAGCTCTAAAAAAACGTGAAAATAAGGCAAAAAAAGTAAACACTCAGTTAAGTCTCTTTTCTGATGAATCGAATGACCGGGAAGAAATTCCCGAACGAACGGATCTAAAGAGCCTAAAAATAACACCTCATGATTATCAACTTATTGATAATCAAGAAAATATGAAAGAACTTTGTGATTTTTTCAGGACAAAATCAATTCTCAGTTTAGATACAGAAACTACTTCCACTCATGCCATAGATGCAGAATTAGTCGGTTTGAGTTTTTCTATCAAGGAAAATCAAGCCTTTTATATTCCAATTCCCGCAAATCGTGAAGAAGCTCAAAAAATAGTTAATATATTCAAAACAGTATATGAAGACCCGAATATTCTGAAAGTCGGTCAAAATATTAAATATGATTATGAAGTTCTCAAAAATTACGGTATCGAAATAAAGGGCAGTATGTTCGATGACATGATCGCCCATTATCTCATTCAACCGGAATTGAGACACAATATGGATTACATGGCAGAAATCTATCTGCATTATCAGACCGTGCACATTGAAGAACTGATCGGACCAAAAGGAAAAGGCCAAAAAAATATGCGTGATCTGGAACCGGAGGCCGTATATGAATATGCTGCTGAAGATGCAGACATCACTCTGAAACTGAAAAATGTCCTCGAACCAAAACTCAAAGAACTGAATCTGGAAGAACTGTTTCAGAAAATTGAGATGCCTCTCGTGCCAGTCCTTGCCGATATGGAAATGACTGGAGTCCGACTGGACACAAAAGCTTTACAGGAAACATCTGATAGTTTTACCCATCGGATGCAGGAAATAGAAAAACATATCTATGAACTTGCAGGGGAAGGATTCAACATCTCCTCACCCAAACAGGTAGGGGAAATCCTTTTCAACAAAATGAAAATCATAGACAAACCGAAAAAGACACGGACAGGACAGTTCGTTACCAGTGAGGAAGTCCTCCAACAGTTGCGTTCTAAAAATCCAATCGTAGATGAGATTTTAAACTACAGGGGGTTGAAAAAATTATTGACAACCTATATTGATTCTTTACCCAAACTGATCAATCCCCGCACCGGACATATTCATACCTCCTTTAACCAAACCATTACTGCCACGGGCCGCCTCAGTTCGAGTGACCCAAACCTGCAGAATATACCTGTCAGGAACGATGACGGAAAGGAGATCCGAAAATGCTTTATTCCAGAACCCGGTTGCTTGTTCTTCTCTGCTGACTATAGCCAAATAGAACTGCGTATTATGGCTCACCTTTCTGGAGATGAAAACATGATCAATGCCTTCAAGGACGGGCTGGATATTCATGCGGCTACTGCCGCCAAGATCTGGCACAAAGAGATGAAGGATGTAACGCCTCAGGAAAGGAAAAAAGCCAAACAAGCCAATTTCGGTATCATCTACGGCATTACCCCTTATGGACTTGCCCAACGGATGGATATTCCAAACGGAGAAGCCAGGGACCTGATCAGAGATTATTTCATAACCTTCCCAAAGGTAAAGGATTATATGGAAAAAGCTAAGGAAATTGCCCGCCAGCAGGGATACGTCGAGACCCTCTTCCACCGCCGCCGTTATCTGCCGGACATCAAAAGTCACAATGGTACTGTCCGCGGTTTCGCAGAACGCAATGCCATCAATGCCCCAATACAAGGTAGCGAAGCTGATATTATCAAAGTGGCAATGGTCCATATCTGGCAGCGTTTCAGGAAAGAAGGAATCCGCTCGAAAATGATTCTCCAGGTACATGACGAACTCAACTTTTCTGTTTTTCCAGAGGAACGGAACGCAGTCGAGAAGATTGTCATGGAAGAAATGCAAGGCGCTTACAAACTCAGAGTTCCTTTGATTGCGGATGCTGGCTGGGGAAAGAACTGGCTGGAAGCTCATTGAAACAGGGAAAAATGAAAAAAAGATTATCAGACATGACTTTGGAAGAACTATGGCAACTCTTTCCAATTATCTTGACAGAACATAATAATGAATGGGGAAAATGGTACGAAGAAGAACTGACATACTTAAAAAAATATCTGCCTGCAAATATGATTATACATATCAATCATATAGGAAGTACTTCCATTGACAATATATGGGCTAAACCAACTATTGATATACTTGTTGAAATAAGAAAAGAATATGCTATTCAAAGTATCAAGAAATATGTTCTAGACGCAGGATATTTATTGATGCATGAAGATCAAAAAAAGATTATCGTTTAATAAGGGATACACCATACAAGGATTTTCAAAAAAAGTTTTCCATCTGCATGTCCATTATGAAGGCGATAATGATGAACTCTATTTCCGGGACTACTTAAGGGATCATGCAGATATTGCAAAAAAATACGAACGGCTGAAACTGTCTTTATGGAAACCTTACGAACACGACAGAGATGCTTATACTGAAAAGAAAACCGATTTTGTAAAGCATTATAGCGATATTGCCCGAAAAGCATACCCTGATAGGTATTAAAAAGAAATGCAATAATTGACAATAGATCAATAAAAAAAGCTATTTTTTTTGATTTTCGTTCAAGTTATGCTACCTTTGCATAGTATAGATTTAAAAATTAAGAAATGGCATTAAAATGTGGCATTGTAGGCCTTCCAAATGTGGGAAAGTCTACTCTTTTCAACTGCCTGTCAAGTGCTAAAGCTCAGGCAGCAAATTTTCCTTTTTGCACGATCGAACCAAACCTCGGCGTGATTACCGTACCGGACGAACGACTAAACAAACTCGCCGAAATCGTACACCCGGGCCGTATCGTACCTGCCACGTGTGAGATTGTGGATATTGCAGGACTGGTCAAAGGTGCCAGTAAGGGTGAAGGACTGGGGAACAAGTTCCTCGGAAATATCCGTGAATGTGATGCAATCATTCATGTCATCCGTTGTTTTGACGATGATAATATCATCCGTGAAGGTGGTGCTCCTATAGATCCGGAAGAAGATAAGAGCATTATAGATACAGAACTCCAGTTGAAGGATCTCGAGACCATTGAATCTCAGCTCAAGAAGCAAGAGAAAATAGCCGGCAGCGGTAATAAAGAAGCTAAAGAATCTGTCGAAGTTCTCAACGCTTACAAGACTGCGTTGGAACAAGGCAGGAACGCACGTACGGTTACCTTCGATGACAAAGAACTTCAGAAAACGGCCCATGACTTGTTCCTCCTGACGACAAAACCTGTACTCTATGTTGCCAATGTGGATGAAACGGCTGCTAAAGACGGCAATGATTACAGCAGAAAAGTGGAAAAAATGGCAGCTGATGAAGGTGCCGAATCCATGATCATTGCAGCCAAGACAGAAGAGGACATTGCGGCCCTGGATACTTATGAGGACAAAAAAATGTTCCTGGATGAACTGGGACTGAAAGAAAGTGGAGTGGATCGCCTGATTAAAAAAGCATATCAACTGCTCAACCTGCAGACCTTCATTACGGCAGGTCCGATGGAAGTGAAAGCATGGACCTTTCACAAAGGCTGGAAGGCTCCGCAATGCGCAGGCGTCATACACACCGACTTCGAAAAGGGTTTCATCCGTGCCGAGGTGATCAAATATGAAGATTATCTCAACTATGGATCCGAGACGGCTGTCCGGGACGCCGGAAAGATGGGCATTGAAGGAAAAGACTATATCGTCCAGGATGGAGACATCATGCACTTCCGTTTTAATGTATCCAAAAACTAACGGCAGTTACTTCCTGGAGGATGGAAAAATCCTCCAGAGAAAAGATTTTTATAAAAAATAAACCCTTCCCGGTAGACACAGGATTTTGCTGACAGACATTCATCAAAGCCTTTTACTGGAAATCAAATTTTCTGAACTATGACCGATTTATTGAATTATATCGTCTGGAATCCGAATCCTATCATAGGACATCTCGGACCTGTCACACTCCGGTGGTACTCAATGTGCTGGCTAGTAGGACTCATCTTAGGCTACCTGCTGATGAAGAAATTATATCAACAACAGCACATTCCAGAGGAAAAATTCGATCCACTGATTATCTATATCTTCGTAGGCATACTTATCGGTGCACGCTTAGGCCACTGCCTGTTCTATCAACCGGATTACTTTCTGAGCAGCTGGGATCATGTCGTCGAGATGATCCTGCCTATCCGCCACATGACTGACGGAAGTTGGAAACTTACCGGATATGAAGGACTCGCTTCACATGGAGGGGTTATCGGTATGTTTATCGGTATCTATCTTTACTGCCGCAGGAACAAGGTCGGCTGGTGGGTCGTCCTGGACGATATGGGCATCTGTGCCGGGGTAACTGCGATGTTCATCCGGCTGGGAAACCTGATGAATTCAGAAATTATCGGTCGTGTCACTAATGTGCCATGGGCTTTTATATTCGTACAAGATGACGGTTACCCTCGCCATCCGGGCCAACTCTACGAGGCCATCGCCTATGGTATTATCTTCCTGATTATTTATGCCTTCTATCATAAGAAAGGTCCTAAGACCATAGGATCAGGATTCTATTTCGGTCTTTGTCTGGCTCTTATCTTTACGTTCCGTTTTCTAATTGAATATACGAAAGAAGTCCAGGAACCCTTTGAAGTAGGACTGCCGCTCGACATGGGTCAGGTTCTTTCCATTCCACTTATCATCATTGGTATCTGGAGTATTTGTACCAGTAAAAAACGCAATGAGAAACTGGCCATCAAAAAGGAAAGGGAAATGTCACAAGAAAAGGAAGAACCTTCCAAAAACAAGAAGAAGGGGAACCGGAAATAAGCGGGAAATAAGGATTATCTGCCCGTAACGATCTTCTTGATGTCACTGAGTTTATCAAGTGCTTCTACCGGCGTCAAATGATTGATGTCCAGTCCCCGGATCTCGTCCCTGATCTGACAGAGAACAGGGTCATCAAGTTGAAAGAAGCTCAGTTGTACACCGTCTTTTTGCTGTTTCTCACCCGTTTGCTTGCTATTCAAAGGCCCGGATTCTGACCCTACAGTAGCATTATCCTCTTCCAACTGCTTTAGCACTTCCTCAGCCCGCTTGACAATACTTTTCGGCATTCCAGCTATTTCGGCCACATGAATACCGAAGGAATGCTCGGCACCTCCAGGAACAAGTTTCCTGAGAAAAATGACTTTCCCATCCACTTCCTTCACGCTCACATTATAGTTCTTGATACGTGGAAAATATTTCTCCATCTCATTAAGTTCATGATAATGTGTCGCAAAGAGTGTGCGTGCGTGCGCCTTCGGCTGTTCATGCAGATATTCCACAATCGCCCAGGCAATGGATATTCCGTCATACGTGGAAGTTCCCCGTCCCAGCTCATCAAAAAGAACCAGCGAACGGGAAGTAACATTGTTGAGAATATTGGCAGCTTCTGTCATTTCTACCATAAACGTTGATTCACCAAGCGAGATATTGTCTGAAGCTCCCACCCTAGTGAAGATCTTATCCACCAGACCTATTCTCGCGCTCTGTGCGGGCACAAAGCAACCCATTTGGGACAGGACTACAATAAGTGCCGTCTGACGTAACAGAGCTGATTTACCGGCCATATTCGGACCGGTAATCATCATGATCTGTTGCTTCCGGGTATCCAAATACACATCATTCGGAACATATTTCTCTCCTAAAGGCAATTGGGTCTCAATTACGGCATGGCGGCCACTCTTGATATCTATTACATCCGTATCGTCTACCACAGGGCGTACATAGCGGTTTTCGGCTGAAACTTTTGCGAAAGACAAAAGACAATCCAGATGGGCTATGAGATTGGCATCCAGTTGGATCTGAGGAATATAAGCTTGCATAGAAACGATCAATTGCAGGTAGAGATCATTTTCCATCACCTGTATCCGTTCATCAGCACCAAGAATCTTCTCCTCATATTCTTTCAGTTCCTGAGTAATATAGCGTTCAGCATTGACCAGGGTCTGCTTCCGTATCCAGTCTTCCGGCACCTTGTCCTTAAATGTGTTACGCACCTCAAGATAGTAACCAAAAACATTATTATACCCCACTTTCAGAGAACTGATGCCAGTTCTCTCTATTTCCCGCTCCTGAATTTTCAACAGGTAACCCTTTCCGTTGTCCCGGATATTACGTAATTCATCCAGTTCCGGAGAATACTTAGGCGCAATCACCCCTCCTCGGCTCAACAATTGAGGCGGATCCGGCTGAACTTCTTTTCCTATCCGGTCACGAAGTTGCCCACAGCAATCCAATTTCTCCCCGATATGATTTAAGGTGGATTCATCTGCTTCGAGGCAAGCTTTCTTTACCGGTTCTAAAGCCTGTAAAGCCACTTTCAATTGTACAACTTCACGAGGAGAGACACGCCCTACAGCTACCTTGGAAATGATACGCTCTACATCCCCCATCGTCTGTAACTGCTCATCAATAACCTGTCTGAACACCGGATCCTTGAAGAATTGTTCTACAATATCCAGCCGCTCCTGTATAGGTTTCAACTCTTTTAAGGGGAAGACTATCCACCGGCGGAGCATACGCCCTCCCATTGGAGTAACTGTATGATCTATCACGTCCAGCAATGAACTGCCACCCTCTTGCATCGGCTGCAGGAGCTCAAGGCTGCGGATCGTAAAACTGTCAAGTCGCACATAGCGGTCAGCCTCTATGCGGGACAAAGAGGTAATATGTGAAACCTGGGTATGCTGGGTGAGGATCAGGTACTGCATGATAGCTCCACTGGCAATAATGCCATTCTGCAAATGCTCCACCCCGAAGCCTTTCAGATTCTGAGTACCGAAATGACTGAGCAGCCGCTCACGGGCATTTTGTTCCGTAAACACCCAGTCATCAAGTTCATACGTACAATATCTTGTCCCGAAATATTTTTCAAAATCAGCCTTCCTCGAACGGTCAAACAACACTTCTTTTGGAGAAAAATTACCTAATAGTTTTTCCACATAATCATAAGACCCCTCACCGGTTAAAAACTCACCGGTAGAGATATCCAGAAAACTGATCCCACAGGATTTCTTCCCAAAATGCACCGCCGCAAGAAAGTTATTCTCCTTATAATTGAGCACGTTATCGCTCATGGCCACCCCCGGTGTAACAAGTTCAGTTATCCCTCGCTTCACCATCTTATCCATGGCAGTAAGCCCCTTCTTCCCTTTGATCTCTTCGCGTTTTTTCTTTGGATCCTCAAGCTGGTCACAAATAGCCACACGCTTACCTGCACGAATCAATTTCGGAAGGTAGGTATCAAGGGCATGGTGAGGGAATCCGGCCATTTCCGCCGAGCCATGGTTGCCACCGTTATTTCTCCTGGTCAGCGTAATTCCGAGAATCTTAGAAGCCTCTATGGCATCCTGGCAATAAGTCTCATAGAAATCTCCACAGCGGAACAGCATCAGGGCATCAGGATGCTTAGCCTTCAGCGAGAAAAACTGTTTCATCATAGGAGTTAAGGCCTTATTATTATTATTTGTCATGATTTCCTCCGTGTTTAAACATCATGCAAAGATAATAAAAAACATTGAGTCAGACAAAACAAAGTAATTTTGCACTGCAGACGGAGGAAGAAAAACAACAGTAACCAAAAAGGGCAACCCTTTCGATTACCCTTTCCTGATCAACAAACCTGATTCAATCAGCCCTTTCTTCCGGAATCTTCCTCTTCAGTGACCTGCATCCACCTTCTGGGTTGCCGAAGAAACAGACTTGACATAATCCGGCAGATAGAAACCCAGATGAGGCGGCTGGTTATACCCCACATTCTGCCAGGCAATCCCCATCCGGTAGACATGATCATGCATCAGAGTAGGTATACGATAATCGGTCGGAATATTCGTAGAGAACACATTAATCGAAGCACTGTTGGAAGCATCCCAGAAGATTACTTCTTCACGCCAGTCTCCAAAAAGATCAGCCATAAGACAGGGTGTGGATTTCGAGCCATTACAAGCCGTGGAGTTACCATATTTATAAAAAGTCATCAACCTGGAAGTGCCCTCTCCATTCCATTGATCTAATTTGGTACCATCCAGGAGTTGATCCTGAAGGCCTCCATTCCAGTACATTCTGAAGTTGATACTGACCCCTTTCGTCGAAACGACCTGATTGGATTTATTACGGATCTGCCCGTCATTGGCTGACCAGAACTGATACCCGCGTTGTGAACTGATCAAGTCAGCAGCCATCCCGCGGCCGTTATCACTTGCTCCCAGCCCTCTATAAAGGATCTTGCCTGTCGCAGCATCATGCAGATCCCATCCGTAACCCGCAGGTTGTGTCTCATGAACTTCAAAGACCTCCAGTCCGGGCCGGTCCGGATCAATGTCGGCCAGGTGGATTGCATCTCCATGCCCGAAACCTGTGGCATAAAGTAAAGAGCCGTCATGATTCACTGCTGAAGAACCGTAGATGACTTCATCACAGCCATCTCCATTCACATCGGCAACAGAGAGATTATGGTTTCCTTCGCTATACACGGTATTACTTGTATTCAGTCCACTTGTGTTATGAGTATAATTGTTGGTTGTCACCTTACCTTGTGCATCCGTAACCTGTACTTGAGATTTTGAGACGGAAGCATGCAGCCATTTCGTTTTCAAATGCCGGCCGTCAAAATCAACAGCCCACAGGTAAGCATAGGTATAGTAACCACGGCACATCACCGCAGATGGATTTTTATCAGGGCCGTCAAGGTAGGCAACACATGCCAGATAGCGTTGACCACGATTGGCATAATCGGCATCAACCATGCCAGGACGATCGTCCCAGTTGGCCCAGCCTGGAGCACCTCCGTAAGTACGGGCACGGTTAGGATCATAGAAGATGGTATTGATAGCCGCACCTGTCTCTCCATTGAAAACCGTGAGATATTCTTGTCCGCCGACCACCTTTCCATCTGAATTACGCCAGTCCTTTGTATTGTCAACCTTTAGAATAGAAGGGTCATCAGCTGCCTGCGAAACATATTTCCCTGTTCCGTCTATTGTCCCCGGAGCCGTTTTGCAGATCACTTCCGCTTTCCCATCCCCATCGAAATCATATACAAGGAACTGGGTATAATGGGCCCCCGCACGGATATTTTTACCCAAATCGATTCGCCAAAGCCTGGCAGCTGTTCCCTGACTATTATCCAGTTTGTAAGCATCCAGATAGACATTCCCGGTATAGCCACCCTGAGAATTGTCATGAGAATCCGAGGGGTCCCATTTCACAATCAACTCATATTTCCCATCCCCATCTACATCTCCTACAGAGCAGTCATTAGGGGTATAACTGTAATGCTCTCCGGAAGGTGTTACGCCGTCAGCAGGACGGTCAAGGGTAAAGGACTGATATACATTCTTCCAGGGCTTGACCTGGTCGCTGCGATCAAATTCCTTTCCATTCAACTTTGCCACAACCTGATATTGATCCGATGTAGTGCCTAAGGAATCCACCAGATTGGTAATGCTCAAGTCTTTTTTGAGAAGGACGTGGTTCCGGTAGACATCAAAGGTGGTCTGAAGATCATCTGTACCCAGCAACCGCCAGCTCAGAAAGATACCTTTCTCGTCCTGAGCCGGTAGCGCCACCAGACCACGGTCTAATTTCTCCATTTCCGAAACTGGAGTACTCCAAAACTTCGACGGACTAGTATTCGTTGGTGGGGCAACTGGTTTAGGAGAGGGATTCGGAGCATCACTACTGCTACTGCAAGATAAGAATAAGAACTCTGCGATCAATCCTAACAACACAAAATAGATTTTGTTTAATTTGCTCATTGATTATTAAGTTTTAAGTAAGTTGTAAATTAATGATTGTTTTTTCTTCCCCATTGTTTCAAGAAGGGAATTTTGATGGTAAAAGTACGAGATTATTCTTTCTTGAAAAATATCATTTTGTCCGAAAAGTAGCCTTTTTATTCAATCTTTATCATTATCTGTCTCTTCGTACTTGACAGAACAGAGAAGAAGATGCCTGTTCTCCAGTCACCAAAAGTCAAATTCATCTTTCTCATCACCCTTTTCAGGGATTTTTTTGTAAGTTTGCAGACCATATTTTAACCCAAACTATAATGAATGCATTTACCCAACAGATAGCTCAAGAACTAAACTTGAACATAAACAGTGTAGAGAACACTTTACAACTCTTGAATGCAGGAGGAACGATTCCGTTTATCAGCCGCTACAGGAAAGAGCGTACCGGAAACCTTGACGAGGTGGCCATCGGACATATTCAGGAAAGATTTCAACAACTCGGAGATTTCCAGAAACGCAAGGAAAGTATCCTTCATTCCATTGACCAGCAGGGACAGTTAACCCCTCAACTGAAATCACGTATTGACCATTGCCAGGAACCTACAGAACTGGAAGATCTCTATCTGCCCTATAAGCCGAAACATCGTACTCGGGCACAGATTGCCCGCGAACAGGGACTTGAGCCATTGGCTTCTTTGATCTTCCTGCAACGGGAACCTCATCCTGAGGGGAAAGCCCGCGCATTTGTTAAGGGAAAGATAACGGATAACGACACGGCTATCAGAGGTGCACAGGATATTATCGCCGAAACCATCAATGAAGATGAACAGGCACGAAAGGAGATCAGAAACATCTACAGGCACGGAGCAATCATCACTTCAAAAGTTCTTTCCAAGGAAAAAGATGAAGAGAAAGCACAAAAATTTGCCGATTATTTCAACTATTCAGAACCTTTGAAACACTGTAGCAGTTTTCGACTCCTGGCAATGCGCCGGGGAGAGTCTGAGGGCATTCTGAAAGTGTCTGTTTCGGCAGATGACGAAGATTGCCTCAGCCACCTCAACCGCCTCTTCATCAAGGGACAAGGAGCATGTCCGAACCTCGTCCACGGAGCTGTTGAAGATGCGTTCAAACGACTCCTCAAACCTTCTATGGAAACTGAATTCAGCAGTTTGAGCAAGGAACAGGCTTGTGAAAGGGCTATTGATGTTTTTGCTGACAATCTCCGCCAGTTACTTCTGGCTCCTCCCCTGGGTCCAAAACGTGTGTTAGGAGTGGACCCGGGATTTCGTACCGGATGCAAGGTTGTGTGCCTGGATGCACAGGGTAATCTCCTTCACCATGAGGTGATCAAGCCTCATCCTCCGGTCAACGATTACTCCGGTGCCGCCAAACAAGTCGAGAAGATGGTCAAGGACTATCAGATCGAGGCCATTGCGATTGGAAACGGTACAGCCAGCAGAGAAACCTCAGACTTCATCCATGGACTGCAGTTTGATCATCCTGTACAAACCTTTGTGGTCAGCGAGGACGGAGCCTCCGTCTATTCAGCTTCAGAAACTGCCAGGGAAGAATTCCCTCACGAGGATGTTACCGTTCGTGGAGCCGTCAGTATCGGGAGACGATTGATGGATCCATTGGCGGAACTGGTAAAGATTGACCCCAAGAGTATAGGAGTAGGACAATATCAGCATGATGTTGACCAGAACGAATTGAAAAAACGACTCGACCAAACGGTCATCTCTTGCGTGAATGCAGTAGGGGTCAACCTGAATACAGCCAGTAAGCATCTGCTTTCGTATGTCAGTGGGTTAGGACCTGTTCTCTCTCAGAATATAGTAGACTACCGTAAGGAAAACGGAGCTTTTACCTCTCGTTCACAATTGCTAAAAGTCCCTCGCCTCGGTCCTTCAGCCTATAGACAATGTGCGGCTTTCCTGCGTATTCCGAACGCCAGGAACCCTCTTGATAATAGTGCCGTACATCCAGAAAGTTATCCAGTGGTCAGAAGGATGGCTGAAGATTGTGGCTGTACCGTCAATGACCTGATCAGAGAGCCTGAAGAACGCAGAAAGATCCAACTCTCTCATTATGTCACGGATACCGTCGGCATGCCGACCCTTACTGATATTATGAGGGAACTGGAAAAACCGGGACGTGACCCGAGAAATCAGATAGAAGTATTCGAATTCGATCCGAATGTAAAAAACCTGGACGATCTGGAAGTGGGAATGATCCTTCCAGGTATCGTCACAAATATCACTGAGTTCGGGGCTTTCGTGGACATCGGTGTACACCAGGACGGCCTCATACATATTTCCCAACTGGCTGATCATTTCGTGAAAAATCCAGGAGAGGTGGTAAAACTCCACCAGCAAGTGACCGTCCGGGTTTTGGAATTAGACCACACACGGCATCGAATAGCACTTTCCATGCGGGGAATAGTGAAAAGATAATTTATAAATATTCATTATTACAGCTTTTTTTCAATTATTATCCACAAAATGAGCTGATTTATGAAATTTTATGTAACTTTGCGGTCTGAATTGAAACGATCAGACCATGGCTTATAATAGAATAACAGCTGCCGAGGGGGCAGCAATGATTAAAGACGGTGACTACATCGCATTGAGTGGATTTACCCCAAACGGCGTTCCTAAAGCTGTCTTCCGCGAACTTTCCAAACGCGCAGTAAAGGATCATGCATCAGGAAAACCTTTTCAGGTGGGAATTCTGACCGGAGCATCCTCTCTGCAAAGTGTGGAAGGAGATATGGCTAATGCGCATGCTATCAAGTTCAGAGCTCCTTTCTCTACAAACAAAGATTTTCGTACTCACGTAAACCTGGGAGAAATTGACTACGAGGACACACACCTTGGGAACATGGCAGAACGTCTCCGTCATGGTTTCTATGGCACTGTCGACTGGGCTATCATTGAGGTCAGTGATCTTGAAGAGGGCGAGACGGAATGCAAGGCCTATCTCTCTTCAGCTGGCGGGATCTCAACAACAATAGCCCGACTGGCCAAAAAGGTGATCATCGAATTTAACCATTTCCATAATCCGAATTCAAAATGCCTTCAGGATACCTATGAACCGGGAGAGTGTGGATTCGAACGTCAGCCGATCCCGATCATTCATGTCATCGATAAGATTGGAAAAAATTATGTTCCTATCGATCCGAAGAAAATCGCAGGTGTCGTAGACTGTAATATTCCAGAGGAAGCCAGGGTGTTCAAGCCACTGACTCCGGAGACGAAGCAGATGGGCTATAATGTAGCAGAATTCCTGGTAAATGATATGAAGAGAGGGCATATCCCTCCTCAATTCCTGCCTTTACAAAGTGGCGTGGGCGCTACTGGTAACGCAGTGTTACAGGCCTTGGGACAGAATCCGCATATCCCTCACTTTAAAGTTTACTCTGAGGTTGTCCAGGAATCTGCCATTGACCTTATTCAGAAAGGCATCATCACAGCAGCATCAGCTACAGCGATGACGGTCACCAATGAATGTTTGCAGAAAATCTATGACAATATGGATTTTTTCAAGAAACACCTGGTTATCCGTCAAAGCGAGATCGCCAACTCTCCCGAGGTGATCCGCCGCCTGGGAGTAATTGCCATCAATACCGCCATAGAATGTGACCTTTACGGCAACGAAAATTCCAGCCATATCTGCGGATCCAGATTAATGAACGGGATCGGTGGATCATGCGATTACGAAAGGAATGGCTATATCAGTATTTTTACAACTGCCAGTACGGCTAAACACGGTTGTATCTCTGCCATCGTCCCAATGTGTACCCACGTGGATTCCACGGAACATGATGTAGATGTAATCATCACTGAACAGGGGGTGGCAGACTTACGGGGAAAAGGGCCTCTGCGTCGTGCTCATGAGATCATCGAAAACTGTGTACACCCGGACTATAAACCTATCCTCCGTGAATACCTGAAAATTTCCGACCAGGGACACGAGCCTCAAAGTCTGAGGGCTGCTTTCGCCATGCATGATACGTTTATGAGAAAAGGGGATATGAGACTGGTTGATTTTGGGGAGTATTTGAAATAAAGCCAAAAATCAGCGTGCCAGAGCTAAGTTCTTGGCAAATTCCCAGACAACTATTCCTGCTGTCACGGATACATTCAGGGAATGCTTGGTGCCAAACTGGGGAATCTCCAGGCATCCGTCAGAAGCATCTACGACAGCCTGCTTGACCCCTTTCACCTCATTGCCGAAAATAACGGCATACTTCGTATCAGGGGTTAGTTGTATATCCTGAAGTTTTGTAGACCCTTCAACTTGTTCAATACTGTAAATGAAATAACCTTTATCATGCAGCTCTCTCACTGCATCTTCAGTATGAGAAAAATACTCCCAGCTGACACTCTCCTCCCCTCCCAGGGCAGTCTTATGGATCTGCGGGTCCGGTGGACAGGCTGTAATTCCACAGAGATAGATGGCTTCAACACGGAAAGCATCGGAAGACCGGAACACACTTCCTACATTATAAAGGGACCGGATATCATCGAGTACAACAATCAATGGGAGTTTTTCGGCTTTCTTGAATTGTGTCACCGATAACCGGTGCATCTCTATCGTTCTTAATTTTCGCATAATGAAAATGGCCTTCAGAATTCACTTCTGGGAGTGTCTGCTTCTTTTTCCTTGGCAGCATAAGCAACGGCATACATCCGGATTTGCTTGATCATGGCCACAAGTCCATTACTGCGGGTAGGGGATAAATGTTCCTTTAATCCGAGTCGATCTATAAAATAGAGTTTAGCCTCCATTATTTCCTTGGGGGTATGGCCACTAAGGACTCGTATCAGCAAGGCAATGATTCCCTTGACAATCAAAGCATCACTGTCAGCCGTAAAAAACAGTTTCCCATCCCTATAGTCGCATTGTAACCATACACGGCTCTGACATCCGTCAATCAGATTGCTATCATTCTTATATTGATCCTTCAAAGACTCCAGTTCACTGCCCATATCAATGAGCATCTGATATTTGTCCATCCAGTCTGTCAGATCAGCAAATTCCTCCAAGACCTCATCCTGAGCTTCATTAATTGTCATGATTCTATCTCCTTCATTTCTTGTACTTTCACCAGTTTAAATATTTTATCATGCGGACGGACTTTACCCTCCACCGGAATAGAGATTCTCCAGCCCTTCTCTGCCTTCTGGACAGGTTTAAGATCATAGCGGATCTCTTTACAGTCCAGACACATCACACCTGTCGTAGGACCTGTGATCAGCAACCGGTCTCCTAACCCGATCTCGGAAGCCTCGACGGCCACCTCAGCTACATTGAGTTTTGAGAAATACTTGGTGATCTTTCCTACCAACACCCTCTTTTCTGTGGCGACTGAACCATAATACTTGTTCCATTCACCTAATTTCTGACCCAGATAATAGCCATCCCAGAATCCTCGGTTGAAAACCGTGCCCAACTGCTGATCCCATCTCTTCTTCTTTACTTCGGTAAAAGTGCCGTCAAGCACGCTCTGAACGGCTTCCTTGTAACATCTTACCACCGTATAAACGTATTCTGGGCCTCGCGCACGCCCTTCGATCTTAAAGACCCTGACTCCTGCATCCATCATCTGGTCCATAAAACGGATGGTTTTCAGATCTTTCGGACTCATGATATACTTATTGTCAATATCCAGTTGGTTTCCTGTCTGGTCATCCGTTACGGTATAAGAATGCCGGCATATCTGTACACACTCCCCACGATTGGCACTCCGATTAGCAAGTCCCAAACTCATATAGCATTTCCCGCTCACCGCCATACATAGTGCCCCATGACAGAACATTTCGATACGTACCTGCTTTCCGCCCGGACCGCAGATATTACGCCTGATAATCTCCTCATGGATGCGCTTCACCTGTTCGAGCTTCAGCTCCCGAGCCAGTACAGCAACATCAGCAAACTGGCTATAGAACTGTAATGCTTCCGTATTAGAAATATTCAGTTGGGTAGACAGATGAACTTCTTCACCTACACTGTTGCAATAACTCATCACGGCCACATCACTGGCTATAACAGCACTGACTCCAGCGGCCTTGGCTGCATCAACAATGGACTTCATCGTTTCCACATCCTCATCATAAATCACTGTATTGACCGTAAGATAGGTCTTCATTCCGTGCATCCGGCAGGTAGTGGCAATATCCTGCAAATCACTAAGATCAAAATGATTGGCTGAATGTGACCGCATATTCAATCTGCCAACACCAAAATATACGGAATCCGCCCCAGCCTGAATAGCCGCAGCCAGGCTTTCCCGAGAGCCCACAGGGGCCATGATTTCGAAATCTTCTGCTTTTGCGTTCATGCCTGCAAAGATACAAAATATCCTCGGAATTCCTCACGGGAAGGCTAAGATTTAAAACTAATACAAAGTGGAAATTAGGGGCTGATACCAGCAGAAATGCTCTTCCTGCCTTGCCAAAGGAAAAGGATTATATTCTTTTTCTGAAAAGAATTCCGCATTTTTATCGCAGAACACATCCCCTGTTGTTTTAATTTTTTGTATTTTTGCCAATACTTATGAGGAAATCCTTTTTTATCATCATCTTGGCTGCAGGGCTTGTCGTAACCGGCTGCCACAACCGGCAGCAAGTACTTCCTGCCGAATATCTCCAGACAGAAGTTCTTATTCCTACCGCTCATTCGAAAACGACCTGTAAAGACAGTCCGTCATGGGCTTATGCCATGCTGGCGACAATTGAATCAGAGCACTTGATAGAAGGTGACTCCGTCAATCTTTCCATATCTTTTCCCTTACGAATGCTGCTCTTGGAAGAGGCTCAGAAAAGTTATTTTACAAAGGGGCATTTTGAACCGTCCGTCCAGGGTATGGGTCCGATGGTGATCCATCTGATAGAAAAATACGGAACCGTACCGTATGATTCTTACCCTGATGAACAAAATCTCAATTACACCGTCATCTGCCGGTCTTTAGCAAATATTGCAAGGGAATGTGCCGGAAGACATACCGGCCTGAACCATATCCATCACTCTTTTAGTGAATCTCTTGACCGGTATATGGGCTTTCTTCCCGGCAAGGATGTATTCTTCCTCGGAGCTGAATATACAAAAGGCGAATTTGCACGGAGTGTATGTGCACCGGGGGAGTATATCTCGCTGACGAGTTTTACACACCATCCTTATCGGAAGCCCTTTACTCTTGAGATACCGGACAATGTCATGCAGGACAAGTTTTATAATCTCCCCATCCGTCAGTTACTCTCATCCATAGAGAAGGCTCTCCGGCATGGCCATCCCGTTTGCTGGGAAGGAGACATTACTAATCCGGACTTTAATGAAAAAGTGGGGATTTCGGGACAGGATATTTCTAAATCGGCCTGCACGCCACGCAACCGGCAGAGAATGTTCGAACAACTCTTCACAACTGATGACCACGCCTTTGAACTCATCGGCATAGCCCATGATCCTGCCCGCCATGAATATTTTATTGCACGAGATCCACAGAGCCCGTATGCCAGTTCCCGGCCGGTCTATCTCAGCAGGAACTACCTGTATCTGTATACCATCGCCGTAACCATGAGCAAAACTGCATGCGGAATCTGACTTGATCCAAGTCAAACACTTGACAAAAATCAAAAAAACAACAGATAAATTCATTTTATGACTTAATTGTTATCGCACACAAAAAAGATTCCTTACCTTTGCAACTGTTAAAAGAAACGTAATAAGTATATTGAATACAGCACGAGCTGTAGAATTAGAAAGATTGAAGAAAGGATAAAAGATTATGGTAACATTATTTGCATTCGCTGTTGTAGCAATCATGATTGCACAGGCAATTAACACAAACCGCAAAATTGAAGCAAACAAGTAATTGCGGTTTTCTGGTAGAAAATTCATTTTTAAAGATAATAAAAGGCGGATTGATTTGATCCGCCTTTTTTGTTTCTCTTTCAATTGGCCTCTTTGATCTTTTGATCATAGGCATTCAACTTTTTCAGATAATATGCTCTGAAATCTTTCCAGTGATAATAGGGTGCTCTATCTGTCTTGATCGGCAGAGTAGCCTCATTTTCATTGAAAAGGACCTTAAACAAGATATCCTTGTCTCCCACATAGCGGCGATAGAAAACAAACTGAATATTGCAAGCCATCGGGAAGATCTTGTAATCACACCAGCCTTCTTCAGGAAGTTTCTCCAGATCAGATTCCTGAAGGCCAAAACCATCAAGGTCAAGGAGGCAAGTCAGCGGCATTACCATGGTATCATGGCCGAAACGCAGGGTTACTCCAGGATGTCTCAGCACGATACAACTATCAGCCTGATGAATAATATTCCGCAAGAGATTACGCTGCGAATAAGGCTGATTGCCGCCGTTCAGGGGACAAGCACCATAATTGATGTAATAGTAGGCATTGTTCAGCAACCAGTCATTGTAAATTTCATCATCATTGAAAAGATCATATAATGAAATGCTGTTGCGCAGGTCCGTGTCTTGAATGATCCCTGCAAGAGAGAACAGGTTCCGGTTCAAGCGTGAAGCATCTACGTGATGCTGCCAATAGTCATCATCCTTGAAAATCTCACGCATCACACGGTCATAGTGATCATGCTTCTTCTGGAAGGCCTCCCAGACGGATTTAGTGTTTCCTGAATACCTCTGTTTGAATAAAGCCTCATCCGAAAAATTCATGTAATACATGTCATGCATACTGGCATCATGCCGTATCTGCAGCTGTGGATTCTCTATCAGGAGTTGCTGTAGCGCATTTTCCATAGAGAGAATGCAACGGATAACTATGGTGCTCTTCGCATCTACATTTGTCTTACCGGCAAAGATCTGTGGAAAGTTCTCATACATCCTCCGGGCTATATTCTTGTGCTGCTGGGCGCCTAATAAGGTAAGTTCACCTTCTCGATTTCTGGCTTCATTACGAATGATTCCAAGTTTCTTCAGCAGTTCTTCGCCCTTAGGAGTCAGTTCATTCAGACTATCCGCCTTCAACAAAGTGAAGTATGGCCAGTCATAAGCTGCGTCACCTATCAGATAACGGCTGCCGTGCCGGCCATAATGACTGAGATAAAAGGGCTTATAGCCTGCCGGAGCCGGCGTGTAGGTCTTCTGCCGGGGCCCTGGATAGTCATAATAATTACTGGCCGACATACACCGGTTAATTTTCAAATCCTTCCGTGCCTGCTGCGCATTCAGCGTCAAGGCAAAGCAAAGGACTAACATGAATGATGCAAATTTCTTCATAAAATAAAATATATAAAACAGTATTACTGATCAATCACTACCTTAAATGTTCCCCGAAATTGCTTCTTTCCTGATCAGAAGCTGATTACTTCTCGATTTTCATTACTTTGAAAATCGGGCTTGATATAACTGTCTTATGGTCAAGTCACCCTGAATTTACAAGTCAGATGATCATGAATAGAACTGCAACTTCCCTACTCCTGACAAAGTTAATAATTTCTATTCAGAATTCTGAGTTTAATCCTTTAATTTCTATCAATTTCATGCTGAAAAGCATATTGTGCACGTACACATAGCATTTGATATAGGTCAAGAAAGAACTCTTTAACCTGTTTTTATCCTCCCAATTCTTGCTGGAGATGTAAAATCACACTATATTTGCAACGTCGTTCAGAAACAAGAACATTAAGATAAGAAGGTAAAAGATTGTATGACAGGTCAAGAGGTGTTGGCAAAGGTAAGAGAGATTGCATAGAAGGACGACAGGTAGAAAGTTAAGGTAGAAAAGATTAAAGGATAAGTGAGAGAAAAAGGGTATTAGTAAGGTAAATGAAAGAGATTGTAAGCAAGGAAGAAGAAGGTATTAGTAAGGTAATGAAGAAAGATTGTGAGTAAGGTCAAAGGTATTGGTTAAGGTAATAAAGAAGGTTGCGAGTAAGGTAACATGGTCGTCGGTGGAAAAGAAACGACAAGAAAAGGATAACAGAATTTCTCAATAGGTTACTAGGAAAGGTAAGAGAAAGGATTGTACAATGAGTATGACAGTAATGATTGCCTGGGCTGCAGCAATTGCAACCACAGGCTACGTGATGGAGAACTTGAAAAAATAGTTCCAGTCATTCGTAAGTTATGAAAAATTTGAGATACAGTATAAGTAACGCGCGACGCTTGCCGCGCGTTTTTCGTTTCTATCTCCATAGTGAATCTTAAAGGGTATAAAAAATGATCTTTTCTCCTTGAAAAAGTCATTTTTATTTTGCTATTCATCGTCTTTTTACTATTTTTGCAATAGACAACAATCGGTCTGAAGGACGATTCCAGTTGAACATTAATCGATAAAAATATGGCAAAAAATCCTTTATGGTCTGACGAATACTGGCTGTTGCTGATGCAACTCTATCTCAAGAAACCAGTAGGCATAAAACCTCTCTATTCAAAAGGACTGGTAGACTTGAGCCTGGATTTACATATTCCTCCCCGCTATCTCCATGAACAGATGACCCGCCTGCAACTGCTGGATATACCTCATATCGAGAAGTTGTGGAAAATCTATGGGAAAAATCCCAGAAAACTCTCACATGAGACAAAACTCCTCAGGGAAATGGATGGTTTCAATCATGCTGAAAAATTCTACCAAGGCGTAGAAGTCAGGGAATCATTCGAAAAACTTTTCAAGCCTCTGGAGGAAAATGCGGATCTCACCCCGGTCAAACTGATCCTTATCCTCAATCTCTATTTCCACCTCACGCCTTTTACTATGGTAGCGGAAACACCAGAAATCATCGAACTCGGCAAACTTATACAAGTTTCGCCAAGATTCGTCGTAGAGGTCATGAACATCTTTCAATATTGTGATCCCTGCCTCAAGAATGAGGGCGCCATCACTGATCCTCTTGTCGGACCTTGCCAGAAAATATGGCAGCACTATGGCAACGGAGAAATGAAAATGCTCTCTGGTCTGGCAGAACAACTAACATCTTATTTTCAGTAAAATATATGACCCAGAAATTAATTCAGACACAGACACAGAAGATGCAACAAGTCCAGAAGCTCTCTGCACAGCAGATGCTTCAGGTGAAATTGTTCGAGATGCCTCTGAATGAACTCGAAGAGAATGTCAATGCGGAACTGGATGATAACCCGGCCTTGGAAAGAAGTCAGGACGATGATGGCGAGATCAGAAATAACAATAATGATCCTCAGGATAATGATAATCATGAAACCGACAACGATACGGATGAAACTGATTATACAGAAAGTAATGAACGGAACGAACGGGAGGATGCACTGGACTCTGCGCTGAAGACCATAGGCGCTGACGACGAGATGCCTGAACCAAACTATAATACAGGAAGAGGCGGACTGTCTAATGATGCCGATTATCCGAATATGGTTTACGGAGACACCCTTTCTTTCTATGACCGGTTGAAAGAGCAAATGGATATGCTTCATCTTTCTCCTACTGAACATGACATCATGGAATATCTCATCGGCTCAATGGATGATGACGGACTGCTCAGAAAGGACATCGGGACCATCAGCGATGAACTTGCTATCTATCATAATATAGACGCGCCGGAAGAGAAAATAAAAGCGGTATTACACCTCCTCCAGCAGTTTGATCCTGCCGGAATAGGAGCACAAAATCTTCAGCAATGCCTTCTCCTCCAGATAGACCGGATGAAGGACAGTAAGTTGAAAAAGGCTATGCATACGGTCATCCACGACTATTTCGATGACTTTATCAAGAAGCACTGGGACAAAATACGGGAAGGAATGTCTCTGGATGACTTTCAGATACAGGCTCTCCCGAAAGAAATCAGGAAATTGAATCCTAAACCTGGTTCTTCTCTGGGAGAGACAGAAGGCAGAAACCTCCAGCAGATCACACCTGATTATATCATTGATACAGCCGATGACGGAAGCATTACTTTCTCTATCAACCGCGGGAATATACCTGAACTTACGGTTTCACCATCCTTTCAAGATATGATCGACAGCTACAGGAATCATAAAGCCAGCATGAACCGGCAGGAAAAAGAGGCTCTGCTCTATGCAAAGGAAAAGGTGGAAAAAGCCAGAGGATTCATTGATGCTGTAAAGCAAAGACGGCATACGATGTTTATCGTCATGAAGTCCATCATCAACTGGCAAAAAAAATTCTTTGAGGATGGAGATGAGGCTGATCTTCGTCCTATGATCCTTAAAGATATTGCAGATCAGACCCGCCTGGACATCTCTACCATTTCCAGAATAGCCAGCATGAAATATGCACAGACAAAATGGGGCACCTTCCCTCTCAAATTCTTCTTCAGTGATGGCTATACGACCGAAAACGGTGAGGAAATGTCTACACGGAAGATCAAAATGGCCTTGAAAGGCATCGTAGAACGGGAGGATAAGAAAAAACCGATGAGTGACGATACCTTAGCTGCCCTGATGAAAGAAAAGGGGTTCCCGATTGCTCGCAGGACAGTGGCAAAATATCGCGAACAACTCGGAATACCGGTTGCCAGACTTCGCCGGGAATGAGACTTGACAGTAACTTCTGGCCAAAATGACATGGAATATAATTTGATTCACAAAAGTCAAAAGGGTAAATCCTGAGGTTGATACCTCAGAAAGGATTACCAAAAGAAAGGAAATTCAAATGACTTTAAATAAAACAGTATCAGAGGATAGGACAAATGGAAATGTCTTGAAAGACCGGCAGATTATCAAGGGAGCGAGGGTGATGAGCATGATCTTCACGCCTTTTTACCTGCCCTTGCTGGGACTCGTCATCCTCTTTCTTTTCAGCTATATGAGTTTACTGCCTTTGTCCTATAAATTAACAGTACTCCTGTTCGTTTACCTGCTGACGATCCTGGTCCCTACCCTTCTAATCCATCTCTACAGAAAGCACCGGGGATGGAAACCGATTGATCTTGGAAGGAAAGAGCGGCGTATCGTTCCTTATATCATCTCTATCCTCTGCTATTTCATCTGTATCTACACCATGAACAGGCTGCATGTCCCCAGGTTCATCAGCATCATTGTCGTAGCTGCCCTGGTCGTACAGATGGTCTGTGCTCTGATCAATATCTGGTGGAAAATCTCCACACATTCAGCAGCCATAGGAGGTGTGGCCGGAGCAGTGCTGGCCTTCGCAGAGATATTCGCTTATGACCCTACCTGGTGGCTGTGCCTGGTCCTGATCCTTTCAGGAATGGTATGCTCCAGCAGAATGATACTCCGGCAACACAGTTTGGCACAAGTGACGGCAGGTTTTCTGGTGGGATTGTTCTGTGCCTTCGTCATCATCTGACACCAGCCGGAACATCGCTCGTCCTGCTCTGGGAACAGACCGGAATGGATCCTGTCAATACGCAAAGACAGACAGATAAAAAAGGCCAGCAGGAAACTGCAAGCCGTAAAGTTCTTTTCGAGGATACTAAATCATAACAAAGTAATATGAAACCATTAATCAGTATTATTATGGGGTCTACAAGCGACCTCCCGATCATGGAAAAGGCTTGTCAGTGGCTGGAAGCCTACCAGATTCCCTTTGAGGTAAATGCCCTTTCCGCACACCGCACGCCGGAAGCTGTCGAGATCTTTGCCAAGGGGGCTAAAGCCCGCGGCATCAAAGTGATTATTGCCGGAGCCGGTATGGCTGCGGCACTGCCGGGCGTCATCGCTGCCTCTACCCCTCTACCCGTTATCGGCGTGCCTATCAAGGGAATGCTCGATGGACTTGATGCCATGCTTTCCATTATCCAGATGCCTCCAGGCATTCCTGTAGCTACTGTAGGCGTCAATGGCGCTAAGAATGCTGCTATACTCGCCGCTGAAATGATCGCTCTAGGGGATGAGAAAATAGCCGAAAAGGTGGATGCCTGGAAGGCTGGCCTTGGCGAAAAAATAGAAAAGGCAAACAAGGACCTGGCTGAAATAAAAAACTATAAATTTAAATGTAACTGATCCAACAAACTTTAATTACATTGATTCTAAAATAATATTCATGAGTTTGGACTTATTCAATTATCATCGTCGGGAGACGAACGTCATCCATGTAGGTACTCTGGATATGGGCGGAAATAATCTTATCCGTATCCAGTCCATGACGACAACCAGTACTGATGACACTGAAGGCTCCGTAGCACAGGCTGAACGCATCATCAAAGCTGGTGGAGAACTGGTCAGACTGACGACACAGGGCAAACGGGAAGCAGAGAACCTGAAAAATATCAAAGCAGGATTACACGCTGACGGCTATGATACGCCTCTCGTGGCTGATGTCCATTTCGTGGCTGACGTTGCCGATGTGGCTGCCAGATATGCTGACGGCGTGCGGATCAACCCGGGGAACTATGTCGATCCTGCGCGCAGATTTATTAAAAAGGAATATACTGATGAAGAATACGCCCGGGAACTCAGGAAAATTGAAGACCACTTCATTCCGTTTCTGAATGTCTGTAAAAAGAACTGCACAGCCATACGTATCGGCGTCAACAACGGTTCTCTCTCTGACCGTATCCGGAATCGATATGGAGATACCCCGGAAGGTATTGTCGAAAGTTGTATGGAATTTCTCCGCATCTGCCAGAAAGAGCATTTCGAGGATGTAGTCATCTCCATCAAGGCTTCCAATACGGTCGTCATGGTACAATCCGTGCGCCTGTTGGTATCCCAGATGGAAAAGGAGAAGATGAAATATCCTCTCCACCTGGGGGTAACTGAAGCCGGAGACGGTGAAGACGGGCGGATAAAAAGTGCCGTAGGCATAGGAGCACTGCTGGCGGATGGCATCGGCGATACCGTGCGGGTGAGCCTGAGCGAGGAACCTGAGGCGGAAATACCGGTAGCCCGGCATCTTGTCAATTACATCATGATGCGTTCAGGACATGTGCTGATCCCCGCAGGCCAGGCGAAAGAATTCAACTGGTTGAACCCGGTCCGGCGGCCGACGAAAGCGGTGGAAGATATTGGAGGAGATCAGGTACCTGTCGTCATAGGAAAAAGTACTAAAGCGGACTACTGGTATGTCGGCTCAACTCTCCCCGGCCACCCTGCACCTCAGCAGAAATATATCATAGATTATAATCTGTTCGGAGAACTACAGGAAAAGGGCAAACTGGCAGAATGGGAGAAAAACGGTACAAAAATCTATCCGATCTTCCCGGTAAATGCCATGCCTTTCATGGCAATGATAAAATCACCGTTAAAATTCTTAGTCCTCCAGTTCGGAACTCCGGCATCCGAATATCTGACATGCCTGAAATACCACCCGGAAACCGTGGTGGTCTGCATGAGCCACCACCGGAACCGCCTGGGTGACCAGCGTGCCCTCGTACATGAGATATGGGCTGCAGGCTTGAAGAATCCCGTCATCTTTTCTGAGATGTACAGCCATTCCCAGAGCGAAAAAGAAGATTTCCAGATTGAAGCAGCGGCAGATATGGGAGCACTGATGATGGATGGCCTCACAGATGGGATATGGCTGTTGAATGACGGTGATCTGCGGGATGAGGACATTGTGTCCACCGCCTTTGATATTCTGCAGGCGGGCCGCTTACGCACCTCCAAGACCGAATATATCAGTTGCCCGGGATGTGGCCGTACCTTATACGACCTTCAAGGCACGATCGCAAAAATCAAGGCAGCCACCAAGGATATGAAGGGCCTGAAAATAGGCATCATGGGTTGCATTGTCAATGGTCCTGGAGAGATGCACGATGCGGACTATGGATACGTCGGTGCCGGTTTCAACCGGATCTCTCTCTACCGAAAACAAGTATGTGTAGAGAAAAACATACCTGAAGAAGAGGCGGTAGACCATTTGCTGGCGCTCATCAGAAAAGACAGGGAACCACAATCCTGACCTGAAGTCCCCTTGAAGGGGACTTCAACTTCAAAAAAGAAAAGACGGGGAACAGCATGTTTACAAGAAATCTGTTTTGAGAATATGAGAATACAAGAACTCATGAAAAATGTCCGTTTCGACGAGATCAAACCAATATTGGAACAGTCGGAACTAAAATCACAGAATCTTCAGGTGTATGAGAACACTTTCCATACATTACGGGACATTCAGCCCACCTTTGACTATTTTGATATGGCCGTAGGAATAAAAAGGATGAACGGACGTGTAATGGTGACTAATACCCACATCGGATCTATCAGTGATCTGGCGGGCAGGACCATAACCATCAGTCCCAAAGACCATTTTACACTGCCGGAAATAGCAGCACACCTCCTCTACCAGATTACGGCACACGGGTATGACACCGACCGTTATAAAGACCATCTGGAGGATTGGGATGATGACATGATGACGGATACTGACGGAAAATAAGTTTTTTCTTCATTTAAGGCGACTATCGTCACTGACTCTCACGATCATAGTCGATCCTCATCGATATGGTGCATTTTGACCCCCCGAAATGGTTCATAATG
>DHOX01000016.1:48230-62705 GCA_002409785.1 Prevotella sp. UBA5379
TATACCAAAATGCACCATAATGCACCACGATGAATCTGCTAAACATTACCCAGATAGATATACTTGATGCCTGCATGGGCGGCAATGTCCCTGGCAGCATAAAGGTCCGCCAGCGGTGTAGGACCATTATCCTCCATCTTGAACATTGGAAAACAACGGCTGAAATGCAAGGGACAGTCTGCAAATCCGTTTTTTACCAGCCACTCACATAACCGCAAGATAAGATGAGGATCAGTATTGACACCAGGCACGAGGAGATTTGTAATTTCCAGATGTACACCGGCTGCCAGAAAGATTTTCAGAGCCTCAAGGACAGGTTCCAGAGTGGCCCCGTTCCATTCCCGGTAGATTTTATCACTGAAAGACTTCAGGTCAATATTAGCGGCATCAATGTAAGGAATGAGCCAACGAAGAGGCTCTGGATTAACATAGCCGGCAGATACCAGGACATTATAAAGATGATGGCGATGCGCCAGTCGGGCTATATCATGGACATACTCAATGTAAGTAAGCGGTTCGGTATAGGTATAGGCAATCGTTGGAAGGTGGTGTTGTAAAGCTATATCGACAATACTCTCAGGTGAGTATTCACCGTTAGGTACGTCCTGGGGAGAAGCCTGTGAAATATCAAAATTCTGACAGTTCTTACAACGCAGATTACATCCTGTACAAGCCAGGGAGAGGCATCTGGTACCAGGATGAAAGCGTAATAGCGGTTTCTTCTCTATAGGATCATCAGCCAGTGCGCAAGGCCGGCCATAGACCATGGAATAAAGCCGGCCACCGATATTTTTCCGGCTTCTGCAGATACCGGTATGTCCCTCTGCAATCAGACATTCATGCGGGCAGAGCAGGCAACGGACTTTACCAGCATCCTTCTCCCGAGAAGTCTCGACAGAAGCCTCGTCAGCCGTAGCCCTGGTACACGCAGGAGACATCCTGCCCGGAACCACGACTTTCTCATAAAATCTTGCTTCGTGTAACCTCATTTCTCATCCTTCCTTGTTCCCATCGATTTCTCACTGAAAATAATGGCATCATAGGTATAAAGTTCGGCATCTTTCCAACCGTCCCAGCCTATTCCCGCCTTATCCTGAGCACAATGTCCAAGAAATTCCTCCTTTGTCCAGTTGACTTCATCAGCTACCTGTGGCAGGAAAGTCCCACTATGGAAACCTTTCCGCATGTAAATGCCCTGTTTCCCATATTGGAACTCACTGATATGAGTAATCCTGTGAAGTGGTGTGAGAACCGATATTTCGATCTCAATTTGCGGAAACTCATCCTTGCTGACCGGTGGGAAACGAGGATCTTCAAATGCAGCAGCCCTTGCCATTTTCCAGATGACATCAGCCAGAGGAATATCTTCACCGAAATGGCCGATACAGCCCCGGAGATGTCCGTTTTCATTCAGTGTTACGAAAGCCCCGCACCTGCGCATGAGTCGGGCAGAGAGGTTTGCTGGAGGAGTCGCTGAATCCGAAGAAATACTGTTCCGGGCCAGAATCAGCAAGTTTTTTTTCTCCTCAGCTGTCAGGAATTCATCAGAAGAAGAGTCCTTGACGGCAACATCATTCCCCTTGATGGTCTGGCAGAGCGCATAATATCCTACCACTTCTTTCTTTTCTCCGTATGGAGAATCGCCGGAATTCAAATAAAGGAGTTGGTGGAGTTGCAAATCCGGATTCCCTTCACTCATCATCAGCAACACGGCAATGCCACATTGTCCACAAGCACTGGTAGCCAGATTATGAAAACCCATGAAACAGTTTTCTGACAACGTCTTGATAAATGTCTCCAGATTTCCTGAAGCTATGGCATCACCGGTACGATGATCTGCCTTTACAGCATCCTGATAAGGAGGATAATGGGAAAAATCACTACTGATGACAAAGAGATTATGAGCATTAAAATAAGGCTTCAGAGCCCGGGAAATCTCACGCAGACGATGAATATCCTCAGTCCCGATGATGATGGGAACAATCGGAGCGACCTCTTTAAGATGATACTGCAGGAACGGCAATTGAACTTCCAGACAATGTTCCCGGTCATGAGCCTCAGGCAGATACTGGAACACCTTATTTTCTGAAATAAGTCGATTGCACAAGGCCGTGTCCACATCCACCCTGCCCAAGGGTGTGGCATAACCTGCAAAAGCACTGCAGACGGAAGCCCCGTCGAAAGCGACATGATGAGAGGGCCCGACGAGAAAGATATGATCGTAGTGTGCTTCCGGAGAGATCTGAGCAAAGGCCTCTGCTGCCACACGGCCGGAAAACACATACCCTGCATGAGGAACGATCACAGACTGAATATGCTGATCGGAAAAAAGCACCTTTGCACTGGCAAAATATGACTTCAAATAGATACTCAGTTCACGTTGATCCCTGGGATAGAACTGACCGGCAACCGCCATCGGACGTACTGTCGTCCCCTTTTTCATTCCATTCATAGCCTTACCTCCTGTTACAAAAACAAACAAAAACAATAAAATGTCTGTCAAAAATTTCGACAGACATTCCCTTTTCTTTTTATCAGGGATATTCTGCATTACTTTAGAATTTTAATCCCTTCTCACCCACTATTCCCCACCATGAAGACCATAGTGAGAACAGAGGATTCCTTTATCTTGTACTCTGATCCAGAATAACTTTGCCTTTGATAGATCTTACATCATCGTGAACGGATCCTATTTATCTAATTTCCAGGTAGCTCCATCCTGAGTATCCTGAATCTCAAATCCATCCTGCTGCAACTCATTACGGATCTGATCACTTGTCGTCCAGTCCTTGGCATCCTTAGCCTTGGCACGAAGGTCAAGGACCATGTCTACCACCTTACCGAAAGATTTTTCACGCTCACTGTTATTTACGCCCGTTTCACCCTTCAATCCGAGAATATCAAAGGTAAAAAGATGCATCGTATCCGCAAGCTCCTTCAAGTCTTCAGAACCGATTTTCGCCTTATGATCGATCACGGTATTGACTAGATGACAAGCCTCAAACAGATTACTGATCACTGTCGGGGTCTGCAGGTCATCATTCATCGCATCATAACATTTCTGCCTGAAGGTACTTACAAACGCCTTTGTGCTGTCGTCACTGGCCTTCGCTGTCTGGATACGCTTCAAGTCGTTAATGCCGTCCATCAGGCGCTTATAGCCCTTCTCGGCAGACTGGAGGGCTTCATTCGAGAAATCAACCGTACTGCGATAATGGGCAGAAAGGATGAAGAAACGGATCGTCATCGGGCTGTAAGCCTGGTCGAGGGCAGGATGATTGCCGGTAAAGAACTGTTCCAGAGTAATGAAATTACCCAGGCTCTTCCCCATCTTCTGCCCATTAATAGTAATCATGTTATTGTGCATCCAATAATGAACCATCTGGTCACCCTGGCTGGCGACAGCCTGGGCGATCTCACATTCATGATGGGGGAAAATCAAGTCCATGCCGCCTCCATGAATATCAAAATGATTACCCAGGTATTTCCGTCCCATCGCCGTACATTCACAGTGCCACCCAGGATAGCCTACACTCCATGGACTGGGCCAGCGCATGATATGTTCCGGTTGAGCTTTTTTCCAAAGAGCAAAATCACACTGATTTTTTTTCTCGCCGACTCCATTCAGCTCCCGGCTGTTATTGATGATGTCCTTCAGATTACGGCCGGAGAGAATACCATAATGGTATTTTTGGTCATACTTCACGACATCAAAGTAGACGGAGCCATTACTGATATATGCATAACCATTATTCAGAATCTCCTTTGTCAGCTCTTCCTGCTCTATAATATGTCCCGTAGCATGAGGCTCAATGGAAGGAGGAAGAACATTCAAGGCTTCCATGGCATGATGATACCGGATCGTATAATGCTGGGCGATCTCCATGGGCTCCAACTGCTCCAGACGGGCCTTCTTCTCTATCTTATCCTCACCTTCATCCGCATCATGCTCCAGATGCCCTACATCCGTAATATTCCGGACATAACGGACCTTATAACCCAGATGAGTCAGGTAGCGGAAAAGGACATCAAAGGTAATTGCCGGACGCGCATGCCCCAGATGCGGATCACCGTATACGGTCGGCCCACAAACATACATCCCTACATGCGGTGCATGCAAAGGTTTAAAAAGCTCTTTCCTGCGAGAGAGCGTATTATAAATTATCAGTTTTTGTTCCATCATTCATCTGTTTTTCTAATATGCAAATATATGATTTTTATGGCAGAGGACAAAATAAAAAAACAATTTTACTATCCCTGCTGCCAAATTTTAAGTAACTTTGTAAATAATCATCAAATCGTTATTCATAATATGAACAGATATGCCATCTTCAGTGATATTGACGGAACATTAGTAAGTTTTAAAACTCATCGCGTACCGGAATCAGCCGTCCAGGCGCTTACAGAAGCTCACAAAAGAGGGCATAGGCTTTATATATCCACTGGCAGGCCTAAATGTTTTATCATCAATTTAAAGCAGATAGAACATCTTATTGACGGCTATATGACAACCAATGGAGCCTATTGCTATATAGGAAAGCAGGAAGTATATTGCCGTTCCATCTGTCCCAAAGACGTACAGACATTGCTGCACTTTTCGGATCAGCTAGGTTTCCCTTGTGTCGTCGTCGGAGAAAAGAACGTGGCTGTATATCATAATACCCCTGAAGTCAATGATATATTTTATGGCCAACTGGGAGTACCGGGACTTGACAAGGCACCCTCAATAGATGCCTTGAAAGGACAACGCATTTTACAGTTGACCCCGTTTATCTCTCCTGAAGTGGAAAAGCAGATCATGCCACACCTTCCACATTGCAATGCTGGCCGGTGGACTCCGAGATTCCTGGATATTACTGATGCAAATGCAGATAAGGGAAAAGGATTATTGAAAATGGCTGAACATGAAAAGATAGCTATCAGCCATACCCTTGCCTTAGGCGATGGGGGGAATGATATTCCTATCATCAAACAGGCAGGAATCGGCATTGCCATGGGAAATGCTTCCGAACATACAAAAGAAATAGCCGATTTTGTTACTCATGATGTGGATGATAATGGCTTGGCATACGCGCTGAGACATTATGGACTGATCTGATTAAGGGAAAGAGAAAAGAAAGAGAGAACATTAAAAGTCAGTTCATCCACACAAAATAAAAACGGTGATTCCACTCTTCCAAAGATAAAATCACCCTCATATTTCTTTTCCTTCCTAATATAGAAGAAAAGTAATAGAAAATGCTATACCGGTCCACCCCTTGGGTCTTTTCCCAAAGCCAGCAGGACAAAACACAGCCCCCTCTATCAGTCTACGGCATCCTTGTTATCGACAGCACTATAACCTTTAGTAGAGTTACGACGGATCAATTCGTGAATGTCCATCTCATGATAACCCCCATTAGCCTTGTCTGCGGCAGCCATTTCCTCTATTTCCTTCTTCTCAGCTTCAGAATGGGTAAAAGTGGATTTGGACTTCAGTTCACATACACCCCACCCAATCAAAGCTACAACAACAAAGAGTAAAAATGCCAATTGAATACTCATGATTTATAATGTATTTGAATTCCAGATGCAAATTTACACATTTCTTCCGAAATGACCATCATATCAACCTTATTTATTTTATTTCCGATCAGAAAACGGAATTCGACCATTCCTCCCTTTATCAAAGAGAAAACCTATCAGCATATCAAATCATCTGACCAAAGGCTATCTTTAAGTAAAAAATATTGAATATTTTAAGACTACTATCATCCATAGGTTCTTTTTTCTCTTATTATCATAATGAAATCCAAAGAAGATTTTTCTGAAATAAATATATTTATTTCACCTTGTTTTAACTTAAATATGTTTATCCAATTATCAATATGTCATTCATAACGTTCATTCTTCTTCAAAACTGTTTTTATGTGTACGCACACAACAACATTGATTCACATCAAGAAAAACAACAAAAAATACGAATATAATTCCGATTAATATGTTGTCATGCACAAAAGGACTATCTTTGCAACGTCGTTTAGAGAGAGCAAACCCGAAAGGCAAACGATCAATGAAAGATAAGGTAAAAAGAGAAAAGCCCAGAATAGACGGGCAGGATAAATGTAGGATTAAAACCAAAGGCGAAAGCGCTTCAGGCAATAGGTAAAAAGAAAGGAAAAAGATTATGTTGACAGGTTTGAGTGTGATGTGCTTTGCAGTACTTTTCTTTGTATTTGCAGGTGTAATCAGTTCAACTATCGAGCATCGATAAACTTAAGACAAATTCAGAGAAGTTTAAAAATCAAGTTGGAAATCGCAACAATCTTCAGAGGTTGTTGCGATTTTTCTTATATAACTGTTCTGCTTGATTTTCTTGTGAAGGCCATTACTCTTTCCGGGAGTTCTGACCAGACGATATTGCCTGCGGAGCAATATCTTTCACCTGGAAAGTGAAAAAATTAAGTGAAAAAGCAGGAATCACCAGTTGATGAACATCATTGACAGTTCTGGTCTTTCCAGGAACGACATGACGAGGATCATCCATTGTATTCTCATCCGTTCCCCTCTTACTGTCATAGCACAACACCTGCCCACCTATCACATTCATATTCTTGAAATCCATCCTGAGTGTATGAGACTGCGCATCAGGATTGACAACCTTTAAAAAGACTTTCCCCTTTGGCACATCGATTTGAGCACTCTGGTAAAGGAGTTGTTCCGGTGGCAGAACCGTACTATTGATGAGTTGTCCATTGAGGTAACACTTGATGCTGTCGCCATTTACATCCACTTTCAAACGATACCACTGTCCTGTCTCCACGGAGCCACGGGAAGAAGAAACCGTATATGTAGCTCCATCCTTACAGATCTCAATACCATTACTGGTATTTCTCCATCCGCCGACATTCCAACAGGCATAGTTTTTAGCATCCTTATAATTAAAGACAACCAGAAAGCCTTCATTTCCTCCATCTTTACGAGCCTGCAGAGAATAGATATAGTGCCTGCTATTTATTTTTTGATCATTGATAGAAAGGCATTTATCCGCATTGGCCGTTTCCTTCCGGACACCATCTGTAACCTTCCATGATCCAGACGGATCTGTCCAGTTCTTGTCAACTGGAAGAATTTCAACCGAAGAACGTATGGAGTTCTTTCCAGGGATTATTCTTCTGCGACTCCTTACATTTCTAACGGATTCAGCAGCAGCAAGTGCATCTTGAGATTCAGTCCTTACAGAAAAACCCCTATAGCTGGATTGTGTTTCCCAAGTCCCTACTCCAACCTGACTGGATCCCTGGTCATCAGGCTCAATATTACCGGTTTCCGTCCATAATAAATTCTGTTTGCCAAGGTATTCCGGCATCAACTTCTGGACATAATACGAAGGGGTACAAAAATAGCGGGCCGCATCAAAATGAATCATATCATAAGGCCACGCAGGATTATGCACATTGGTAAATATAGGGGCAAAACTAGCCATACGGCACACCTCCGAATTGCGTTCCATTCCCAGCATATAAATTGCCTCTCCCAGAGCACTGTTCATGTCACCATATTTCCCGTAAGTTCCGGCACTATTGGCAGCATATTCACCATTATAAACATGAATGGTACGGTTATAATGATCATATTTACGATAATTATCACGCATCCAGTTGAAACTCCGGTAATAGTGCTCATCCTGCAGATCCACAGGATAATGATTTCTCCATGATGGATGATCTGTACCCCATGCCTCTACATTTCCAATAATCTGAATAGATGGATATTTAGACTTGATAGCAGTATAAAACTTGATATAACGTTCAGGATAATCATCACTCTGTGAGCCTTTTGATACATTCTGATAATTCTCATTTCCCACCTCAATGAATTTCAAATGATAAGGTGCTGGATGACCGTTTCTAGCTCTGACAGCTCCCCATTTTGAAGTAACCGGGCCATTGGCATATTCAATGGCATCCATCGTATTGGTAACCAGAGAATCCATTTGATCTAAAGGAATCACATAGCCATGACCAAGTCCTACATTCACGACAAACAGTGGAGCAGCTTTCATGTCTTCACACAACTGCAGGAACTCATCAAATCCAAGTCCATCAGAGACCCGATACCCCCAATTAAGATTCAGATGTCCTGGGCGGTCCTCTATCCGGCCAATGGTCTTCTTCCATTGAAAGGCATTATCATAACTCCCCTGCCCTTCAACATAACAGCCACCCGGAAATCTCAGAAACCTAGGATGAGTATCTGCTAAAAGTTGTGCCAGATCGGAACGCAAGCCATTCGGATGGTTTTTCCAGGTATAGGGAAAAAGAGAAACGACATCCATATCCAATATTCCTTTGGCTGAAGACAACAGTACAAAACGACCTTTGTTAGCATTTCCTGTAGCTTTGATAGCAACTGATAATTTTGTCCAGTTCTTACCTACCTTACCGCTGATTACAGTTTGTCCACAGACAGAATGATCAGAAGATTGCAGTTGGGCCGTCAACTTTCGAGTGAATTTCCCTTTTACAGCCTTAGCCCATAAAGTAAGATGATAGGTAGAATCCTTCACAAATTTCATGCCCCAAAAACCCTTATTAGCTACCCCCTCAGGATTTTTCTTAGAAGCAGAAGGAAAAGTGGCCTGTAAAGCTTGATACTGAACCCTGTTCAATAAACCACTGCTGATGATCTTCAAATCTGAATTTCCTACAGCTGACCAGTTGACCGGCGTCCTGCCATCCTCAAAAGAACGATTCCGGATCAATTCAGCATACAAGCCACCATCACCGGCATGATTGATTTCTTCAAAAAAGAGTCCATACTGATAAGGACTGATCTTTGGACCTCTTTGCGTGGCATCAAGTGTCATGCTCACTTGTGCAAAGGAAGTCCCAGTGCATAGCAAAGAGACTAAAAATAAGATAGATTTAATTTGTTTCATGAACTTTACTTAAACAAAATATGAAAGAGTGTATTATAGACACTATCCTTTAAGAATACAAAGATAGATCTTATTTAAGCAAAGAAAAATGGTTTATTCTTATTTTATGTTAAAAAATCGACTATCAGAAACATTATTTCTCATAGCCGATATTTATAATTTGAAGGAAAAAGGAATAGACTCATATTGATTTGAGATCCTACATCCTACAATATAAAAAAGACGTACTTCTCTCATTCTAAGCACGTCTGGATGTTTCAAGGTTTAATCCTGCGGAGAAAACTGGTCTTTTCCGACACCGCAAAGTGGGCATACCCAGTCATCCGGAAGATCTTCAAAAGCTGTTCCTGGAGCTACACCATTATCTGGATCACCATTTGCTGGGTCATAAACATATCCGCACACGTCACATACATACTTTTTCATAATGCTTTAATATTTATAAGTTAATAATTTGTACTAGCCCCCAAAGATACTATATTTTTTTCAAAAAGTGCTTAATTAACACAATATTTTTTTATATCTTTGCACATTAAATCATGCACACTGGCCAGTGTGCATATCCATAAATTGTAAGTATAAAAATCAGTTACATAAGATGAATTACGACTTCAGAGAGATTGAAAAAAAATGGCAGAAGAAATGGGTTGAAAATCAAACCTACAAGGTTACTGAAGACAAAAGCAAAAAAAAGTACTATGTACTTAATATGTTTCCTTATCCTTCAGGTGCAGGACTCCATGTCGGCCATCCATTAGGATACATTGCCAGTGACATCTATGCCCGCTACAAGCGTCTGAAAGGATTCAATGTTCTGAATCCTATGGGCTATGATGCTTATGGTCTGCCCGCAGAACAATATGCCATCCAGACCGGACAGCACCCGGCAGTGACTACCGAACAAAACATCAATCACTATAGGGAGCAACTTGACAAAATAGGATTTTCCTTTGACTGGTCACGCGAAATCCGCACTTGTGATCCACAATATTACCATTGGACCCAGTGGGCCTTTGAAAAAATGTTCAATAGTTTCTATTGTAAAAAAGAACAAAAGGCCAGACCCATTGAAAAACTGATCCATCATTTCTCTGAAAAGGGAACGGAAGGCATCCATACAGCCCAAAGCACGGAACTTTCCTTCACAGCAGAAGAATGGAATTCATGGGATAACAGGAAAAAGCAAAATATCCTAATGAACTATCGGATTGCCTATCTGGGGGAAACGATGGTAAACTGGTGTGCCGGTCTGGGGACGGTCCTGGCCAATGATGAAGTAGTAAACGGAGTAAGTGTCCGCGGAGGTTATCCTGTAGTTCAGAAAAAAATGCGTCAGTGGTGTCTTCGTGTCTCTGCATACGCACAGAGACTTCTTGATGGCCTGGATACCATTGACTGGAGTGATTCGATCAAGGAGACCCAGCGGAACTGGATCGGTCGTTCCGAAGGAACTGAAGTCGTATTCAAGGTAAAAGACAGTAACGTTAAATTTACTATTTTTACTACCCGTGCTGATACCATGTTCGGTGTCACCTTCATGGTCCTGGCTCCTGAATCTGATCAGGTAGCTCAGGTAACCACTTCCGGACAGAAAAATGAAGTTGAAAAATATTTGAGCTATGTGAAGAGCCGCACAGAACTGGAACGGATGAGTGATCGAAAAGTCACAGGTGTTTTCACTGGTTCTTATGCTATAAATCCTTTTACCCAAGAAGCTATTCCTATCTGGATAGGTGAATATGTGCTGGCAGGATATGGAACAGGTGCCATCATGGCTGTACCTGCCCACGACAGCCGTGACTATGCCTTTGCCCGTCATTTCCATTTACCAATTATTCCTCTGATCGAAGGTGCTGACGTCAGCAAGGAAAGTTTTGACGCTAAAGACGGGATCGTAATGAATTCTCCTGCCCCTGGAAAGAAAGGACTCGATGGATTTTCCCTTAATGGACTGACTGTGAAAGAAGCCATAGCTGCCACTAAAAAATTTGTAACAGAAAAGGGTATCGGTCGTGTGAAAGTGAACTATCGCCTTCGTGATGCCACTTTTTCCCGACAGAGATACTGGGGAGAACCATTCCCGGTATACTATAAGGATGAAATGCCATATATGATCCCCGAACAATTCTTACCATTGACTCTTCCTGACATTGACCAGTATAAACCAACGGAAAACGGCGAGCCCCCTTTAGGTCGTGCAAAAAAATGGGCATGGGATACACGTAACCATCAGGTAGTCGATAAATCACTCATTGACCAGAAAACGGTCTTTCCTATCGATCTCTGCACCATGCCTGGATTCGCAGGAAGTTCAGCCTATTATCTCCGCTATATGGACCCTCATGATGATCAGGCCCTGGTAAGTCAGGAAAGAGACGAATACTGGCAAAATGTAGACTTATATGTCGGAGGTACTGAGCATGCAACAGGACATTTGATCTACTCTCGTTTCTGGAATAAATTCTTGTATGATTACGGTTATTCCTGCAAGGAAGAACCTTTCCAGAAACTCATTAATCAGGGTATGATTCAAGGCCGCAGCAACTTTGTCTATAGGGTAAATGAAGAAAGTTCGAAAGAAAAACCCGTATTTGTAAGTCTGAACCTCAAAAAAAACTACAAGGATGTCACTCCTATTCATGTTGACATCAACCTCGTAAAAAACGATATTCTCGACAGAGATGCTTTCAAGGCGTGGAGACCTGAATACCGTAACGCTGAATTCATCCTTGAAAACGATAAATATATCTGTGGATATTCCGTAGAAAAGATGAGCAAGAGTATGTTCAATGTAGTCAATCCAGATGATATAGTGAAACAATATGGTGCAGATACTCTCCGCCTTTACGAAATGTTCCTGGGACCGGTAGAAGCCAGTAAGCCATGGGATACCAATGGCATTGACGGCTGTCACAGATTCCTAAAAAAGTTCTGGAACTTATTCTGGGACAATCGGACAGACCAGTTTTTGGTAAATGATGTTGAACCGGGCAGAGACTCCCTGAAATCTACCCATAGACTGATCAAGAAAGTAAGTGAGGATATTGAAAAATTCAGTTATAATACAGCCATTTCGGCATTTATGATTGCAGTCAACGAACTGACGCAGCAGAAATGTCATAATCACGGACTATTGAAAGATCTTGTTATCTTAATTGCTCCCTTCTGTCCTCACATTGCAGAGGAACTCTGGCAGAAACTTGGAGAGAAAGGATCTGTCTGTGATTCACAATGGGTCACCTATGATGAAAAATACCTTGTAGAAAATGAGATTCAGCTTACGATCTCTTTTAATGGAAAAGCACGGTACCAAAAAACTTTTAGTGCTGATACAGATATTGAAAGTATTAAAAAGGCCGTAATTTCGGATGAAAAAAGTCAAAAGTACATAGCCGGAAAGAAGATCATTAAGATTATTGTTGTTCCAAAAAAAATCGTCAATGTAGTCTTTAAAAACTAAAAGTTATTTTCATCATCACTCTATTCATTTAAAAATCACAAATGATAAATAATAATTAATTAGCATAAAATTGACAAAGGTGTTGACCATTCGTTAACACCTCTGTCTCTCAATCGTATGAATAAAAGAATTAGTCGTAATGTCAAAAATGAGATTAAGGATTATGCTTATATTACCTTAGGTCTTATACTTTACACCTTTGGATGGACGGTATTTCTATTGCCATACAGTATTGTAACGGGTGGTGTAACGGGTATTTCAGCCATTGTTTTCTATGCTACTAAAATACCTATTGCCTATACTTATTTTATCATCAATACCATCTTATTGATCTTTGCATTAAAAATTCTTGGACTAAAGTTTCTCATTAAGACAATCTATGCCATCATTGTCTTATCCCTTCTGCTCAGTTTCAGTCAACAGGCCATGACTTTACCTGATCATACTATGTATCAGATACTGGGAAAGGGACAGGATTTTATGTCCTTGATCATAGGATGTTCCATGACAGGCACTGCGCTGGCTATTGTATTCTTACATAACGGTTCCACAGGAGGCACTGATATTATTGCAGCCTGTGTCAATAAATACCGTAATATATCACTCGGTCGTGTCCTTGTCTTTGTAGATATATGTATTATCAGCAGTTCCTACCCTATCTTCCATGACTGGAGAAAACTGGTATTTGGCTTTTGTACAATGGTTATAGAAAACTTTGTTCTTGATTATGTTATGAATGCTCAGAGAGAAAGTGTACAATTCATGATTTTTTCTAATAAATATCAGGAAATAGCAAACGCTATCGGAACGAAAATGGAACATGGTGTAACCATCCTTGACGGGCATGGCTGGTATACAGGAAATGAGGTCAAGGTGCTTTGTATCCTGGCCAGGAAAAGGGAAAGTCCCAGAATATTCCGACTAATCAAAATTATCGATCCGAATGCTTTTGTATCCCAGTCTTCTGTCATTGGTGTATATGGTGAAGGATTTGATAAAATGAAAGTAAAAATTCCTAATCAGGAGAAAAAATCTATCATCCAGGCATCCCTGACTCAACCTCCTGTGAGCTCAATGACTCAAAACAATAAAAATGATTGATAAAAATGATCACAATTGTATTTGCTACCAATAACCAAGACAAACTCCGTGAGGTCCGCGAAATTCTTAGTCCGGAATTCAATATCTTGTCTTTATCTGAGATAGGCTGTCATGAAGATATTCCAGAAACAGGATCTACTCTGGAAGAAAACTCCCTGATAAAAGCCCAATATGTCTATGAACACTATCATAAAAGTTGTTTTGCAGACGACACCGGACTGGAAGTAGAGGCACTGAATGGAGAACCAGGCGTACATTCAGCCCGATATGCTGAAGGTACTGACCATAATAGTGAAGCAAACATGAAAAAGCTCCTGGAAAAATTAGGGACCAACCCTGATCGTAAGGCAAAATTCCGTACCGTAATCACACTTATACAAAAAAAGGGCGACTGTTCCAACAAACTTGAAAATAAAAAAATCATACATTGTTTTGAGGGGAAAATATCCGGTACCATTGCGACGAACAAACAAGGCAGATCCGGATTTGGATACGACCCTTTGTTCATTCCTCAAGGATACAGGGAAAGTTTTGCGCAAATGGGAGATCAGGAGAAAAACAGAATATCACATCGTGCACAGGCCGTTGCTAAATTAGTTGACTTCTTACAAGACTCTCATTCATAAAAACACCATTCTCTATTTTGATCGTCCCTATCACTATTTTATAACCCCACAAGCGTCTTGAATACGTTTGCGGGGTATTATATTAAACGTATGTAATACGATCAAAGAGCCCTGTTCTATCCAGTTATATAAAAACATCTGATGCAACTGATGATTATACCAAATCAGTGCTGTACGATGTTACTGATTCTATAATCCTATTGTTTAACAGTAACAAAAACCATAACAGCATTACCTTCCCCTGAAATGAATAAAACAGGCAATATGATAGTATCGGCTTTATCGGTACCATGATGTTACCGATAAAGCGCTATCGTCAGCAATACTCTATTTTATCCATTTCTCTTATGAATTCATTTATTATATTA
>DHOX01000004.1:0-17143 GCA_002409785.1 Prevotella sp. UBA5379
AAGAGATAAGATTTGGGCAATACAATACCCAATTTGGCATGCATCGGATTTGTTATAACCGTATATTCCTGAGTGGCATCAGGAGTAGCCTGTACACTATAGAGATTAAATACCTGTTGATAAATAGGTTTGTTTTTTTCTGCACTAGCCGAAACATTCTCATCAAACAACTTCCAACGGCGTACGTCAAAGAAACGTTGATCTTCAAAACAGAACTCTACACGACGTTCATTATGAATACGCTCTCTAAGTTGTGACTGGGTCATGCCACTATAAGCAGGCATTCCTACCCTAGCACGCACCTGATTTACATACTGATAGGCCTCACTAGTTTTACCGGCCTCGTTCAAGGCCTCAGCAGCATTTAGCAAAATTTCCGCATAACGGAAAATCGGACAGGCATGAGTGTAAGTCGTAGGATTCTTGAAAGACATATTATTGAGAAACTTTTTCGTATAATAACCGGTAGTTGTACCTCCATGAAGAGCTTGATAATCCTTGCCACTAGGATAAGAAACATCTACTTGGCGATATTCATCATTATTTTTATCACCCCACCATGACCCTTCATGTAAAATAGTTTGATTCAAACGGGGATCACGATTAGCATAAGGATTCTGCGGATCATAGGTCGGATCTTTATCAATTGGCAAGCCATTGATGGTTTCATAACTTTCCACCAGATTCTCTGTTGGATTAGTACGTCCTACAGAATTTACATTTCCAGAAAAACCACAAGGAGCAAGATACATTTCAATATTATATGTAGACCACTCCGAGCGACAGAGAATATATTCGTTATTCAAATGAGGAGTAGAAACAAAACACTCATAATAATTACGATCAGGATCCGATGGCGTCGTTGTATACAATTTATAAGGATTAGAACTTTTCTCATTTTCAGAAATAAAACTTAAAGCCGCATCAGCAGCTTGCTGCCACCAAGCTACATTGTTTTCCGTATTATTAAGTGGTGATGCCCGATAAAGCAATGCTCGGGACTTTAAGGCATAAACTGCTGCTCCATTGATACGTCCCCAATTAGCATTCTCATCAGAATAGCGAAAGGGCAATGCTCCAGAATTAATAATGGAATCACATTCATCAGCTACCCATTTAAAAGCATCCGCAGCCGGAGTTCGCTTCATAACCGAAGCTTCTGCATTCGTCAGCACATGATCTTCTATTGGAATGGCTCCAAACCAACACGCCAAATCAAAATGAAGTATAGCCCTAAGAAACCTAGCCTCAGACATCCATCGATTATACAAATGATTATTATCTCCATTTTTCGCAGCATTTCCGACTACGCTCTCACGGGCGTTCTTCAAGAACTGATTAGCCGCACGAATACCCTTTAAGTCATTCGTCCAATACTGCTCAGCAAACCAGTGATTAGTAGCATCATAGGAATCAGTCTGTACGCTATGATAACGATGTACATTCCAGTAAGAAATTGCATTATCGGTCATACAGTCACGTGATGCAGCAAGATACTGTCCATTATCATTAGCGGCATAACCTGCAAATGCATCTGGCAAATAAGTATAAATATTAGCCAAGAATCCATTTGTGTTATCATAATTACTAAATATTTGTTCATTGGACAAAGACAAATCTTCTTCTTTATCCAAATAGCTATCTGTGCAAGAAGTAAACAGAGCAACTGCGACCAGGCCTGTAAAAATTTTCAATATATTTTTCTTCATAGTTACATAAATGAATGAGAAATTATTTAAATTTATATCAAACTTATATTCTCTCAAAAGCCAATATTTACGCCAAATGAGAAAGTTCTAGTCTTAGGATACCACCAACAATAGCTCATAGGTTTTTCCGGATCAACACCTTTAGGCAAATGACTCCAGGTATGGACATTGTAACAACTGAGATAAAAACGGCATTTAGTCATGCCCATACTAGCTATAAGACGTACAGGAAGAGAATATCCTATTTCGACATTACGTAATGACCAATAATCACCGTTCTTTACCCAAATTGTATTTTGATAAGTACCCGTGCCGCGATCAGAATCGACAGAATCAAAACCTCCCCAGACAGGACGAGGATATTCGGCACTAACATTTCGAGGATCAGTAGGATCATCCGTATAATAACCCCAAGCGTGTTTCACTTCATGAGTACCCATATTGGACCAGCCACTATAGCTGAGTGCTGGAGAAAGGAATACAGAACGATGAAAATATCCCGTAAAAATCGCACGTGCATCAAAACCTTTCCATTCAAAGCCTACATTAAAATTACCAACATATTCAGGAATAATTGTATAAGAAGCGGCTACCATATCCTTTGAATCAATTTTACGATCACCGTTAATATCTTGGAAAACTGCTGTACCTAAAGCCTGACTGCCACTTGAAAAAGTATTATAAGGATATTTCTCAGGATGTTTAATAGCATCCTCCTGTGATGTAGCGATAAGGTTAGGATCTGAAGCCCATTGTTTGAACTTATAGACATACCAGCCTCCCACCGTATTATTGAAGGAAGACTCATAGAGAGATGATACAGAAGTTCCGTCATAGATACGCCTCCCTGTTTTGCGCTGCCATTCCACATCTGGTTCCGTTTCATCCATCTCTGTAATTTTATTTGTATTAAAGGTCCATTGTGTCTGAAAATTATAATGGAAATCACGGATATGACCTTGATGACCAATATTTAATTCCCAGCCATGACTTTCGACTTTTCCATAGGAATCTTCTGCCACAGTGATGCCCAGCACACCTTCTGGAACTGTAGAACGCGTGACCAGAATATTGGAGCGCCATTCCTTAAAAATATCCAGACTTCCATAAATTTTCTTATGCCAGAAATCCCAATCCATCCCGACATTCAGCATCTTGGATATTTCCCATTTATTATTAGAATTTCCTGCTTCCGACTCTGCATAGCCAGGCACTGTAGTGCCACTATATCCAAATCCATAACCAGTAGACGACTCATAAGTGCTCTGATAGGGATAACGTCCGGATCCAGTAACAGACTGTCCTGCACGACCATAAGAAAGTCGGAACTTAGCTAAATCTGCAAATTTCAGTTTCTTCATAAATTTTTCTTCAGACATTACCCATGCACCAGAAGCACCCCAAAATGTATCCCAGCGATCATCCGGATCAAAATTGTCACATCCCATCCGGGAAAGATTAAAACTTGCTGTATAACGATTATTATAAGCATAGGTTCCTTGAAAATTGTATGATAAGTATCTATTAGAAGACCCGCTTTGTTCCGTGCTATAATCCGATCCAGCTTCTTCATCCCGATAAGTGCGAATAAAGGCCTTAGTATCGATGAAATGCCGGCCAAAAACATGACTATAGGAAAGACCACCAAACACATTCAAATTAGTAACATAAGCACGTTGGTTTGTCGTAGGATCGCTTAAAGCCGAAGCTGTCGTAAAACGAGTATAAGTAAACTGAGACGGAGCAGTTACATTATAATTATCATAATCATAATTCCAAGAATTAACGGAATTTGTCTGTGTAGATTCAAAAGTTTCATAAGCATCGAAACTAGCTGTAGCATATACACCAAGTCCAGGAAGCAACGGGCTCAAGTTATATTTGGCAGTCAATGTGGAATATAAATTTCTACGGCGATTCTTTTCCTGGCCTGAAGCACCAAGTAGGCGAATTGGATTATTAGCAGTGCTCGAAGAATAAAGAGTACCATCCGGATTATACACAGGCTCCATAGGATTTGCCTCAACAGCACCAAAAGTAACCAAACTAAAAACCCCTGTTGTAGGTTGTTTGATATTATCTACACGACCACCTAAATCAAGAGATACGTTCAAATATTTACTTACATCAATATCAATGTTGGAACGAAGGTTCCAACGGTTCAAGATATGATTGGTATTAAAATCCGAGTTATAGTCAGTACCCTTGCTGTTCCACATTCCTTCTTGCCGAAGATAAGAAAAACTGACATAATAGCGTGCACGGTCATTGCCACCACTAATCTGCAGGTTTGTACGATATTGAGGAGCTGCATCTCTATAAAGTTCTTTAAACCAATTGGTATTGAAATACTGATATTTTCTAATATCATTATCCGCAAATTTACCTCCTTGGCTGACATATTTATAATTAGCAATCTGTGCATCTGTATACATGGGGTCCATGCCACTCAAATAACGAACCTGATTACGAGTCAACGCCATATTATAGGAATCTTGCGTTTCCATTGTATTGATAAGCGTATTAAATCCTACCTCCTGAGTAAAATTTATCCTTGTTCGGCCAGCTTCTCCACGCTTCGTTGTTACCATAATAACACCATTCGCACCCCGCATGCCATATATCGAAGTTGCAGCTGCATCTTTCAAGATCGTAATACTTTTAATAGGAAAAGCGTCCAAAAAGGAAAGATCACGTTCTACATTATCGACAATAACCAGAGGAGCACGGGCACTACTATTCATTGTACGAATACCACGAATATACATAGCAGTCTCTGACCACCCAGGCTCTGAAGACCATTCATAAGTCTCCATACCATTTACTGTAGAAGTAAATGCATTTTGAAGGATAGTAACGGGGTGTTTCTGCAATTCTGTTCCCGTAACAGTAGAACGAGCATCTGAAACCAGTTTCGATTTCAATGACCCAAAAGGAATTGGAACGACATGATCATATTCATCAACATCATCTGGCAAAGTAATCGTATAAGTACCATTAAAAGTCGATATTCTCTTCTGGACACTCTTGTAACCAACACTACTTGCACAAATCTCATCGTTCATATTTACTTTATTCAGAGAGAAATAGCCCTGATTGTCAGTCAAAGCTATATGACTTTCCTCAGCCACATTCACAACAGCTCCGATAATAGGATCACCTTTGCTATTTACAATACGACCTCTCAGCAACTGCCCTTCTTGGGCAAAAGCTTCACAAGAGAATGCCATAAGCACACCCACCATCAAGTTTCTGCCCCAGATAGATATCTTATTTTTTTTAATTTGCTTTTCCATAATCTATATTATTTGCGCATTATTTCCAATCTGTATTTTGAAAGTCATTTCCAATCTTCCAAACCTCAGCCTCAGGAATCGGATAAACATAAAATTTATTCTTCCATACCCTTTCCTGAGCAACTTTTCGTGTGATCTTACCATCCGCATCAACATCAACGCCATATATATCACGTCCAAAAGCCAGTGCAGCTACATTCCATCTACGAACATCCCACCAACGCTGCTCTTCAAAAGCCAACTCTATAGTACGTTCTTTATGTATGAAATTACGCATAGCAGACTGAGAATTTAAATCCATTCGATCAGCCACATTACCCGTAATTCCTGCACGATGACGAATCTGATCGAGTAAATTACAAACAGTTGATTTATTTGCTTCAAAATCCACCTCATTTAAAGCTTCCGCATAATTAAGAAGGATTTCATCATATCCAAAGATCTTCCATAAACGGCGGGCCGTACCCGTATGATTACTACTTAAAATCGTCTCCGGAATATATTTACGAAGATAATATCCTGTCTTAGTCGCATTTGAATTGCCTACAGGATTATCTGCCTGACCGTAAATGACATTAATAGCTCTTCCATTCCATGTAACACCATTATAGAGAACAGTTGCTGCCAAACGAGGATCACGATTTTTCCACATCGTCTGGTCACTATAACCACTCGCCGTATTAACTGTGGGCTTACCATCCGTATAAACAGGAGCTCCTGTTTCATCATAACTTGTAAACGGAGCAGACCCGTCTGCCATATCATACATATCTACAAGATTCTGACTAGGGCAGCAACCTCCGTACCCACCCTCTCCGACTGGAGTATCGTATTTAATGGCAGACCACCCCACTGCAGCATCATTGCGGAACCAGATTACTTCAGGATTATCATCCGTATAGGTTGTTAGCATCCATGCATTGTTATAAGCAGATATACCACCCGTAGTTCGGGTTTCAAGAGAATAATCACTGCCATACTTATCAATAAATGCTTTTGCTGCATCACTAGCCTGCTGCCAAGTCACTCCAGATTCACTACTATAATAAGGAGAAGCCATATAAAGCATTATACGAGAATAAAATGCAGCAGCAACCGGCTGACTCACACGGCCTGCATAAGAAGCGGCACTTGATTTAACCTGATCATAAGTAAGTAAACCACTTTCGCAAGATTGTACATCATGAACTAAAGAATCCATAAAAACTTTCAAAGTAGGGCGTGTCGAATAGTCTGACGTCAAATCACCAGTAGGATCCAGAACCTTCGTTACATAAGGAACCGGACCATACCGAAGGAAAAGTTCCCAATGAAAATATGCACGAAGGAATTTAGCCTCACTGATATAATTACGTTTTCGAGCATAATATGTAGCCCAACTCAAATCAGTAGGTTTAAAGGTACTATCATTTACAGTTTCCAAAGTTATGATTGTCTGATTACACTTACGAATAGCCCGATAGCGGCTTTCCCATGTACCCGTTAACTCATTAGCACCTCCTTCTCCATAGTAGTTACCAATATTGAAGGTAGTACGTACCCCACCAGAACCATAACTCGTTTCTGCAAGATCCGTTGCAGCATCAAGCCACGAATTATTGATGCGATCAGCACCATGACGAAGGAAGTTATAAGTATCCCAATGTTGCTCTTCAAGATTAGACCAATCGCCCAACACATCTTTTTCTGTCAGAGTATTACTAGCTTCCTTATTTAGGAAATTTCCAAAAACATTCTCGCAAGATGTTGTGACAGCAACACCCAACATAAGGATTATTGATGCATATATATCAACCTTTTTCATCATTTTCCACTTTTAAATTAATATAACATTTCACAAATCTCGAAATCAGAAGACAATATTCAAGCCGAGATTTACAGTTTTCATAATAGGATATCGATTAGACCCGTTACTTTCTGGATCAACATTCAGATCACCTAAATGATCCCATGTAATCAAATTATTTGCATTGACATAAAAACGGCAACTGCTCATACCGATACGAGAAATTATCTGTTTAGGTAAACTATAACTCAACTCAATATTCTTTAATCGAAGATAAGCTCCATTCTTCAAGAAAAATGAATTTTCACGCTGATTATGGTCGCCATCTGATCCATAATGAAGCAAGGGATAAGTTGCATGAGCCAGATTATATTCCTCAGTCTGAGAAGGATCCCATCGTCCCAGATGAAATCTCTGTGCTTTTCCAATGCCAGAATATGTAGAACTTTCTGCAAATGCAAACATCGTATCACTGTCATAATAACGACTTACATGATCTACTCCTTGGAACATCACATCTAATCCCCAATTCTTATAATTGGCTCCAATAGAAAAAGAATAAGTGTTCTCTGGAAGATTCGTATAACCAATATAAGTTTCATCACGATCATCAATAAAGCCATCACCATTCATATCTTTATATTTCAAATCACCAACCTGAACCTTATCTGAATAAGTAGAAACAGGAAGTTTACCACTTGCAATATCCTCTTTAGTAATAAATCCCTCACAAACCAATCCAAAATATTGTCCAATACTATGCCCAGCCTCCTTACGGTAAGCGGTCTTGATAGCAGGTTCATTCATGTCAATAATTTCATTATAAGCATGAGAAAAACTAAAACCTAAATTGTAGGTAAAATCATTTCCTATACGCTTGGTGTGGTGGAGTTCAATCTCATAACCTTCATTCTTCGTCTTACCCAGATTACCAGCTGCCATATTGACGCCAACCCATTCAGGACGAGTCAGATAAGAAGTAAGGATATTATTTCTTTTCTCATAAAAAAGATCTATATTTCCATTTAAGAGTCCGTTCCATAAGCCAAATTCAAGGCCAATATCAAATTTACGGGCACGTTCCCAAGTAACATTATAATTAGGATATTGAGACTCGTAAATACCTGTAACACCTGTAGTTCCAAAATAATAATCACTAGAAATCTGAGTCCATTGCTCCTGATATAACCAGCGCTGGGCTACCCCATTAACAGTATAGACATCATTACCCACTTCACCATAACTGGCACGAATTTTCAGATTATTCAACCAGTCTTCAGTATTTTTCATAAAATTTTCCTGAGTGATACGCCAGCCGAGAGCAAAAGAAGGAAAGAAGCCAAACCGCTTACCCTTACGGAAATTTTCAGAACCATTGTAACCCGCGTTAAATTCAGCCAGATACTTTTCATCATAAGAATAAGTGACACGCCCAACAAGTCCTTGATACTTCTTTGCCAAATCAGCATTATAATGATATTCATTTTGGTCATAAACTAACATAGCTGTTAAATCATGCTTTCCAAATTTACGAGCATAATTGATCTGCGCTTCAAGGTAAATTTTATAGGTTGTACTACTAGACTTAGAATAAGTCAATTCACCATCATTATATCCACCCGCATTAGTATAAGCATCCTGACTCAAATAATTAGAAGGATCTGTCAGTTGCCATGTTGATACCGCCGCACTAAACAGCTTACGATAATACGAATCATAATCATAAGATGCCATAGCACGAACTGAAAGACCCGGAGTCAGCCAATCCATTTTATAATCTGCCACGAAATTCGTCTCATTGATAACATTAGTACCTTTATAATAACCACCCTTTGCCAAAGCTGCTACAACATTGTTTGTGTACTCCGAAGTACCCCCATAAAGCTTTTTATAATCGTCCCCATTTTGAACCAAATAATAGACAGGAAAAAGCCAACCAGGTGTATGACTTATACGACCAAAAATATCATAATCTGTACTTTCTTCAGTAGTATTGGAACCGTAACGATCCTCAAAACGTGTCCCAAAATTAACACTTAGTTTTAAGTCTTTAGTCATAAAGAAGTCCATATTAGCACGGAATGCATAACGACGGTATCCTGGAGAAGAAGTATTTCCATAGGTATCCTGACTTAGATTTTTAATCAAAGAATGCTGATTATAGTATTCTACTGATGTATAATAGCGCATCCGTTTCGTTCCTCCTTGAACACTCACATCATATCTCTGGGCAGGTGCCACCTTATTAAGCACCTCATTATACCAGTCAACATTAGGATAAAGAAGGGCTTGTGAACCTGTAAGTTCACCAGCACAACTTTTACGATACATTTCAACTTCATCCGTGCTATACTGGGCCGGCATCCCATCATTAGTAAGCGCTTCATTCAACAACTTAACACTTTCATAAGAATTGAGGTACTCCGGGGTACGAGTCGGTGAAGAGAATTCAAAATTTGCAGTCATACTAACTTCCGGCTTCTGATCTTTTCCTCGTTTTGTAGTAACCAAAACCACACCGTTTGCCCCACGTACTCCATATACGGCTGTAGCAGAAGCGTCCTTCAACACAGAAATTGACGCTATATCATTGGGAGAAATTTGAGAAAATGAACGTTCAACACCATCCACCAGGACTAAAGGAGTTCCATCACCTGCAAAGGTTGCCCGCCCGCGAATATTAATAGTAGCATCATCCATACCCGGAGCACCTGAGACCTGAGTAGTAATAACACCAGGGATCTTACCTGCGATAGCCTGTGTCACATTAGCCGCTGGAGTAGAAAGAAGATCCTTATTTGATATCTGAGAAATAGCGCCAACAACGCTTTCTTTCTTTTGCTGTCCATAACCGACGACGACGACTTCATTAAGCGTTTTATTAGCTTCTCTCATCACAATTTTGATATTTCTCTGATCTCCTACCCGAATACTTTGACTTTGAAAACCAACATAAGAAATCTTTAAAGTTGCATTTTCATTTTTTACATTAATTTTGAAGTTACCATCAAAATCACTAACGGTGGCATTCTTAGTCAATGCTTCAAATATAGTAGCACCAATAATCGGTTCACCTTGGCTGTCAATAATTGTGCCTGTAACCATTATCTTGTCCTGAGCTGATACTCTAAAAACAAAGAACAACAAACTCAAGAGAAGAAATAACCTATGAAATATTCTATTATTCATCACATTCTGATTTTAGATTATTTTGTTTGACCAATATATTCAAAATAAGGATAGTAAGCCACATCCAGAATATTCAGACTCGCTGACTCTGCTGTAAGCCACAATCCGATAGTCCCACTGGCTCCATTATAAGTAAACTGGTACAAAGGCAAAAAATCACCATCTGCCTTCTTCTGTTTTGTCTCCATATTCACTGTACTTCCATTACGATAAAGTCCGACCCAGCATTCAGCACCATGCATATCTGAGACATAATTATTGGTTGAAAAATCATAACCATTAAAGTTAATCTGTGTATTATCATAATTAGAATCACCCCAGCCATAATCATCAGAGCGAAGGATAAAATGTTCAGAGTAGCCCTCTCCATTACGTTCTACACCATTAGTGCAAGCAAGTATCCAATTATTCCAATTAGAAGCCTTACCGCTCTGGTTATTGATAAAATGAAACACAAAAGGATTATCTTCCGTGCCGAAATTATCCGTAAATTTATAATAATTGGAGAAAGCTGTCCACCAAGCACTACTATAATCGGATTTTCCTACAAGATAGGTACCACTATCATACTTTGTGCCAACATAAGTCTGTTCAGGATCAAGTTGCAAATAAGAACCATCTACAGTAAGAAAAGCACGAATATTCTGATTACCATCACCGCAAATCTGAGAATAAACTTCTTTATAGACCGTTCCATTCTTACAAGTTGCAATAGCTGTTACCGTAACCTTAGCTCCCGAGCGTGCAACAGTCATGTCTACAGTTGCTCCTTCCATGTCTGAACGGAATTGTGTCCAACCAGCATCATCCGAGGGATAACCCTCATTGGTAATATTAGAAGTAGAGAAATTACTGTTCCCCCATCCATATAGATCTGCTCTAAGCACAAAATACTCCGAGTAATTAGTTGTTGATCGATCAGCATCAGTACATACACACAAGTCCCAGTTATTCCAGTTTCCAGAGCCACTGGTATGATTAATAAACTGAGTATGGAAAGTGTTTCCTGAAGGAATCATAAAATAGTCCGAAAAAGCTGACCAAAAAGCCGAGGAACAGTCTGAACTTCCCACATTAATATATACCTTTGAGCTCGAAGGAGATTTACCTTCGCCTACACTCTTATTCCAGTCACTCTCTTCCATATTATTACGGATAAAAGTCAGATCATCAAAACTGACTGGATTATGGGCATCACCCATTTTAGAAGTACCAATATATACATAAGGTGCATTATTGAGTAAATGAACGAGCGTCGAATATTGAAATGAAGTAGAACGTGCAGAAGTCTGTGCACCGGAAAGGCTCTTCTTCCCATCAACATAAAACTGATAGCCAGTTCTCGTAATCTGAAGTGCTACAAAGTGCCACTTCTGGGAAGGCATAATTCCAGTTGTCACACTAGAGGGATCATTATCATCCAAATTCAGTGATTCCAACTGACCGGGCTTGTTATACACTACTTGTCCATTAGGAGTAAAATAGAACTTTGCCGAATCTGCATCCTCTGATCCGAATGCAATCAAAGGACGGTCAAGATCAGCACTATCCAGTTTTACAAAAAATGTAATCGCAGCACCATCCTGCAATTTCACACGATTAAAAGGATTAATAATACGTGCACCACCTTTACCGCTCAAATGCAAGACATTGCTAGCCAGAGTATCGTCCTTGACGACCTCACAAACTTTATTGGTAAGATCTAAATCTGAAAACTCGGTAGTATCCGAATATTCAAAATCGTAAGTTGCGACTACTTCACGTGTGGCATAAATCTGATCCCCTGCTTCCGGATCAGATTGTCCAAAAGGATCACACGATATAAAGCTCAACATCCAAACGAAAACACCAACAAAGGCTAATAAAGATTTCAGAATCTTCATGATACTTTAATGTTTAGATTACTTATGTTTTTTGGTAAATTATCGTAGCAAATGTAGTTAATAATGAAAATAAGAAGGTGGACAAAATACTGTTTTAGGTGGACAAAACGTATTTTGAATGTGAATCAAACACTTATTATACAAATCCCTTTTATTGTGCGACAAAAAGGACCCTTTTTAGAAAATAAAATCTACCCTTTATAGTATGAAGACGGAGAAATCCCATATTTCTTGGTGAAACAACGGGTAAAATACTTAGGATCATTAAAACCTACCCGATAGGCGATTTCCGCAATATTACGGTTAGCGCGGTTCTCTTCCAGAAGCCTTTTAGCTATATCAAGACGATAATCCCTGATAAACTGTATTGTAGATACCCCTGTTTCCAGTTTTAACCTTACGCCTAAGGTACTCTTGTTAACGTGCATCTGATCACAAAGTTCCGTAATGCCAAAGGAAGAATCAGCATAGTTGGATTCCAGAAGTTCCATAATCCTCTCCATAAACGGTTTCTTCGTTTTCACTGTTTCTTCCTTGTCAGCCATAACGCTTTTACGGTTACTGCTATCATACAGTTCCTGATTATTGAGAATCGTCTGGATACGCTGTTGCAAAATCGCAGGATCATCACTCTTCTCCAAGACGACTTCAATAGGACGATAAAGTTGTTCAGCCTCAAACTTTCTCATCTCTTGCAAATGACGCTTATAAAGAAAATAGAGCAATACGGCCAAGGAGACCAACAGCAAAGTAATAAACCACCAACTTTTCCAAAAATAAGGAGTGACATGAATGCCAATAGAAATTACAGGGTTATAAGTATCCCTGTTTATAGAAGAGATGTACCTCACCTCAAAATCATAATGGCCGGAAGGTAAAGTAGAATAACGGACACTATGCTGACCGGGAGGCAGACACATCCACTTATCCTCAAAGCCCTTCATCCGATAGCTGTAAGTACCCTGGGGTTGACTTCCATAACTAAGGGAAGAAAACTCTATCGTAAAGGATCGGTCACTTTCACGCAGGTTTATGTGCCTTGCAATGGAAATATCTTTATCCAGATAACGTGTATGCGCATGTATTTCCTGAGAGCCCACAAAGAGACGAGTAAAATGAAGTCTTCCGGTATATATATAAGGTATATGCTCTCCCGTCAGCTCAATCAATCCTTTATCCGTACCAAAAAACAAATGTCCATTGACGGAACGGATAGCAGAATTATAATAAAACTGAGAACTAAGCAAGCCATCTCCCTCCATATAATTAGTAAACTCGCCCGTCTTGGGATCAAACAGAGACAGTCCATGATCAGTGGTGATCCACAATAGACCTTTCCGGTCTTCCACGATACCTTTCACGGCATTATTAGCTAATCCCTGCTTCATTGTGAAAGACCTGACAACCATTTTTTTGCCGTTGAAAGTCATACGGTACAGTCCATACCCATTACTTCCCATCCAAATCGTACCCTCTCGAGATTGACAAAAAGAGGTAATCTCATCAATGATCCCACTCCCCGGTGCATCAAGTTTATATTTAAACTGTCTCATCTTGAAAAAGCCTTTTCCAGAAGGTCTTGATTTTAAAGAGACCACCACAAATCCTTTTCCACATCCTACCAAAAGAAGTCCGTTACGCGTCACCAGACTCCCGATACATCCCGTGATATTTCCACATCCGGGGAAAGGATTCTCCACCTGATGTCTTTTTAAGTCATAGAAATACAGTCCGGCATTTGTTCCAATCCACATTCCGTCATTCCAACGGTCAAAAGCCAAAGCACCGACAAACATAAACGAAGAGGTATACCTTCGGTTAACAGTAAGAGGAACAATCAGGCCTGGAGTTTTCAGATTCATGACACAGACCCCCGCGCCCCATGTGCCAATCCATAACCTTCCCTGACGATCTGCCACAAGAGTAGATACACTATTATGGGTCAGTCCAGAATTAGCCGTTGTATAATGAAGGAATACATCAGTCCCTGCAACACGCCGGTTCAGTCCTCCCTCGACGGTCCCTACCCATAAAGTCCCCCCAGGTTCGGCATACATCGCATTAACAGCATTAGGAGATAAAGACGAAGGGTCTTTGGTATGGACATAATTAATCAGTTCTAAATATCGCGGCACCAGTTTTACAATGCCCCCAGTTTCTGTTCCTATCCAAATCTGTCTGTGACAGGCATAAATGCAATTAATAAAATTACTGCTTAAGGGATTAATTTTACTTGTAACATTCCAATGTTCCATCCTTCCATTTCGCCCATCAAGAATATCCAGCCCTCCCAAAGTTCCAATTAAAAGCAGATGATCAGCAGATACAGCCAAGGAAGAAACGAAATCATGTGAGAGGCCAGCAAGTCCTCCTGTATGAGAATACTCCCTCACTTTCCTGCCCAAGCAATATAATCCTGCATTTGTAGCCACCCAGACATGATGGCGGTAGCGAACAAAATCTGTCACAAAAGAGCCAGGATGATCCGAAGGCATGTTCCAAAGAGGAGCCATGACCAGTTCCCCCCTCCTTACGATCATCCTGTCAACCCTGCCATCACATCCGACCAGCACCCTTCCATCTGAATCCAGATCTTTTATTGCCACGTCAGGAGCAGTAGTACTATACCTGCAAAACTTCAAATCACAGACATTGCCATTCCTGTCAAAACGCACTCTGCAGAAATGTGCTCTGGTCAGGAACCATATTGAACCCTTTGAATCCTTGTAAACCCGAATACCATTTTCTTTCATTAAAGCATTCATTTCTCTGGCAAGGGTACTAGTCGTACATTTCAACTGAACCGGTTCCAGGGTTTCAAGATCAAGAACTTCAATTCCTTCTTCAAAGGCAATCCAGAGTCTATGGAAACCATCCTCATAGACATTCCGGCAACTATTACTCCTTAAACTTATCCCCTGATTACCCACGCCAAAATACTGGTAATCATAACCATCATAACGGACCAGTCCCCCGCCACGCGTAGAGATCCAAATAAAACCATTATGATCCATATAGATGTCATCCACGAAATTATTCGGCAGCCCGCAAGACATATTCAATATTGAACAATTGTACCGCTCCACCAAAGTGTTCTGGGAAAGACATTGGTAAGAAACGATAACAAGCAAAAAGATTGTGCAACAGATGCTTTTCATGAATATATTTTTATTTACGATAACCGGCAGTTGCAAAAGTAACAAATAATCTCCATAAAAGAAAATGGTCCCGTAAAAAACAATCATCTTTTCCCCATCGCTTCCCCCATAGAAAAAGAGGGGGAAATAAACACCTATGCTTATTTCCCCCTATCCCGAAAACATCCAAACTTCTTCTATTAAGACATCAGAAGAAATTTGTAACCTCTTAATTCATACTTCTGTCACTTCAGAATTCAACAATCATTGTCTGACGTGGTGTCAAGTTCAGATTTCCATCCAGTCTGACCGTCTGTCCAGTGATCACATTTTCCGCAGAAACATGACTGCCAATAATCTCCGCATAGCGTTTCATATCAGCCACAGCCCTCTTGCTTGTGCCATTCAGAATTGTCATAGAGGTTTTCCCCTTATACTGGCGGGCGATCACATATACCCCATTATAAGGGCAGAACTGCGTTTGCTTACCCTTTGTAATCAAGTCATTACCCTGACGCCAATGCAAGAGTCTGCTCAACCAGTCAAACATACTGTTCTCTGCTTTCGTGCGGCCTTCCGGTGTAAAACAATTATGCCTGTCGCCCGGGAAGCCACCAGGAAAATCCTTCCGGACATTCCCGTCCGTCACTTCTTTCGTACCATTCATCAACACTTCAGTACCATAATAAAGTTGGGGAATGCGGTCAATGGTCAGCAGCAATCCCAACGCCTGTTTCAATGCCAAGGTATCCTTTCCATTGCCAAGGAAACGATCCGTATCATGATTCTCGATAAAGGCCATTACCGAAGAAGGATTCTCATAGAGGTAATCATAGCACAGACTGTTATACACGCGGTTCAATCCCTTCTCCTCATTGTCTGTCTCTTCAGACTTGCCCTTATTGATTTTATCATAAAAGCTGAAGTCCATGACCGTGGGCAAATAACTATTAATCTTTGACAGTTTAGAATCTTTCTGCCATGCAGCCGTATAAGCCGGTTCAGTAACCCATGTCTCACCTACCACATTAAAATGAGGATATTCCAGAGTGAGCGTTTTCATCCAGTCAGACATTGCCCGGCGATCAGCATAAGGGTAAGTGTCCATACGAATGCCATCAATGCCGACAGTCTCTATCCACCATTCACTGTTTTGGATAAGATATTTCATGACATAAGGATTCCTCTGGTTCAGATCAGGCATAGTAGGAACGAACCAGCCATTCACCGTTTCATTTATATCTATCTGGGAAGCATAAGGATCCAATATAGTCGTCAACTTGTATGAAGTTTGCTTGTATTTGCTTTTTGCCTCTTTGCCACCGGAAAGCCATTCAGGCGAATTGAACCAATCCTTAGAAGGCATATCTTTCACCCAGGGATGTTCAAAGCCACAGTGATTGAAAATCATATCCATAACTACTTTCAATCCCTTTTCATGAGCAGCACGGACAAGTTGCTCGTATTCTCCGTTTGTACCCAGGCGAGGATCTATCCGGTAATAATCTGTTGTCGCATAACCATGATAAGTACTGGCGCCATCACGGTCAGGAGAATTATTCTCAAGTACGGGCGTAAGCCAGAGCGCCGTAACCCCTAACTGTTTGAAATAGTCAAGATGGTCCATAATTCCCTCCAGGTCACCACCATGGCGAAGACTCGGCTGTGAGCGGTCTTCGCGATAAGCATTCATACCCTTGATATGACTTTTATGATGAGGCCCCTGGGCAAAACGATCAGGCATCAGCATATACAAGACATCGGCATTTGTAAACCCCAAACGACGATCCCCCGCCATCGCACGGTTTCTCAACTCATAACTTACTTTCTTTGTCTTTCTGCCTTGAGAGAAATTCAGTATAAGATGGCCCGCCCGGGCATCCTTGAGATTCAAATATACGAACAAATAGTCCGGAGAATCCAAACGTACGATCGAATCAATCTTTACGCCAGGATAGTCCACAGAAACGTCTGCATTTCTGATTCCCTTGCCATATACCATCAACTGCAACGAAGGGTTTTTCATCCCCACAAACCAATCAGTCGGGTCAATACGGTCAATATTCACTGCGTTCATTTGCACAACGGTCAATAAACAGCCGAACAAAAATAGCCATTTTTTCTTCATTTCTCAAATCCTTTT
>DHOX01000004.1:17397-30871 GCA_002409785.1 Prevotella sp. UBA5379
GATATTCGGCCAGAGTTAACGGATCCCAATCCACCCTCAGCTATCCGTCCCTTCTCACAGACGATTGTGTAGTTTCCTGGCGGCACCGTCACCGTCCGTATGCTCTTGCTGCCATTCAGCACCACGATGATATTTTTCCATGGGTCTCCTCCTGCATGATCTTTTAACACGAATGCGACCATCGCCTCTTGTGAGGGTAAGAATGACAGATATTTCCTTACCCTATCTGCCCTTCCCAGACGAAAAGCCGGATGATCCTTACGCAGCCGTATCAAATTCCTGTAATACTCAAAGACCTGCGGATAAAGTTTCAGGTGGGTCCAATCCAAGCGATTGATACTGTCAGGAGAATCAAAACTATTTTGCACGTCATGCTTGCTTCTCAATAATTCTTCTCCACAAAGTATAAAGGGAACACCTTGAGAAGTAAATACAGCGGTCTGAGCAAGTTCATCAAGCCGGATCAACTCATCAGTTTTAATACCCGGAATTTCCGCCCTCAGACGGTCAGCCAGACATCTATCATCATGACAACTTACATAACTGATTTGCTGGGTAGGCTGCAAAGCCCAAGGAGTCTTATCATAATTCACCTTTGCCATGTCTACCTGCGGATGGGCGATCGCTCCGACGATACCAAATTTCAGGCTCTCCTCCTCGCCGGGTACACCAGCCAGAAAAGCGCCCTTATGCTCATCAGAAAACGGACCGATAAGGGCATCACGCATGTCGTCCGAGAAAGCGGCAATACCCGGCATCCTCTTAAGGTTCATCTTCAGAGCCAGTTGGTCCCGCGGATAAGCACAAGTACCGGCACTCCATCCTTCACCATAAATAAAGATCGACGGATCAATCTTATTCACTTCAGCCCGGATCGCGTTCATCGTTTTTATATCATGAACCCCCATCAGATCAAAACGGAAACCATCGATATGATATTCACGAATCCAGTATTTGATGCTTGCGATCATGAATTTCCGCATCATCGGTCTCTCGGAAGCAGTCTCATTGCCACACCCCGTACCATCAGAATATTTTCCATCTTTGGTCTTTCGATAGAAATAATCAGGATAAGTAAGTTGAAAGTTACTCCCCTTTATACGATAGGTATGATTAAAGACCACATCCAGGAACACCCGGATGCCGGCCTGGTGAAGAGCCTGCACCATTTCCTTGAATTCCCGGATACGTACTGAAGGATCATACGGATCAGTGGAATAGGAACCCTCAGGGACATTATAATTTAAAGGATCATAGCCCCAGTTATACTGAGGCACATCCAGTTTCGTTTCATCAACAGATGCGAAGTCAAAGGAAGGCAGGATATGAATGGCATTCACCCCCAGGGTACGCAGATAGCTGATGGCCTTTGGTTCCGTCAAAGCGAGAAACTTTCCTTTATGGATAAAGCCGGAAGAAGGAGCTATGGAGAAATCACGGAAATGCAATTCATAAATGACTAAATCTGCCGGTGATTTGACCACAGGCCGCCGGTCCTTATTCCAGCCCTCCGGATCAGTCGATTTAAGATCTATAATTGCCCCACGCCTGCCATTGACCCCTACCGCCTTGGCAAAAATACCGGGAGTCTCGCCATAACCCGTATCAAAAGTATAGAAAAGTCCCTTCAGGTTTCCATCTATTGATCCAGACCATTTACAGTCACCCGTCCTCTTCAAGTACAAGGTTCTCAACACCTGTCCCCCGATGCCTTTTCCATAGATTCTCACCAAGACACCTTTTGCCGTATCCGGTGCAAAAAGACTGAAGACCGTCTCCCGGGGAGTATAGGACACCTCCCGGAAAGTTTGTCCATGCAAGCCATGAAAGGAGAACAGAGCCAGTAAACCAGCCATTATCATACCATGAAGTTTCATTCCGATTCTTTTATTATATTCCAGATCACAACCCCTGCGTAAAACCCCTTGCATCAGAGGTGATCATACCGTCCTCAGGCACATAGAGCAAGTTGTGCATTCCCTCAGCAAGAAGGATACTATCTATACTGTCATCTCCTTCCTGTCTGCCGGATTAATTCTGCGACCGTAGCCGAGAAATCACGGTTAGCCATCAAGTCTTCAATATTCAGATGCATCCGGTAACGCCAGTAATGACTTGAATCAGCCGGAATATTAATCCGCTCACCATTCTCATCCGGCAGGCGGATATTCTCATCCATGGCCATCCAGTCCTGAATACTCAGGATACAGAGCATCGAAGGGGATTTCAAATGACAGGAAATGATCTCCTTAGCCAGCCATCCAGGCAACGGATGAGGAGCAGGTCCCTGACGGTTCAGCACCGAATAGTAATAATCCTGGGCACGGGGAAGATCTTCATCCCACCACTGCCTCAATGTTGGCATATCATGACTTGAAATCATGCAAACGGACCGGTATGGGTTTCTGTCCAGATAGCTGAAACGCACGTCTGAATCTTTCGGCATACTCTGAATCTCAAGGCTCAGGATCTTCAAATTGTTGATCACGGCAGGGACACACTTAGGAACCATACCTAAATCTTCTGCACATACCAACATACGAGTAGCCTGAACTAATTTCGGCAATTTCTTCATCGCCTGTTCCTTCCAAAATTCATTGTTGCGACGGTAAAAATAATCATCATACAACTTGTTAAAGGCTGTCTTGTCCTTATCATACAGGCTCTCATAAACGAAATTGAATTGGGCAGAAATCCTGGGATGGAATTTACCATAATCTTTATAGTCACGGACAAAGAGGACATCACCGATCAGCGTGTACAAGCCATTACGCAGTTCCCTGTCTTCCTGGTCAGATCCTTCAAAGACCTTCTCCACTTTGCGCTGCGTAGCATATTCCGGTTTCATCCGATAACGCTCCCCGTCAATCCTCTCAAGATATTTTTCTCTTACCTCCTCAGCACGATCATGGAATACCCGTTCAAGTATCCAGTCAGTAATGAAAGGTTCCGTAAATCGTGCCTCCTGGAAATTAAGTCCATAACCACGGATCTCCTCCACCGTCATCCCCAATGCAGGAGAGAACTGTCCGAGAAGTCCCTGTACAGCATTTACCGGTATCTCCCAGATACGAAAGAAACCTAAGATATGATCTATACGATAGGCGTCAAAAAACCGGGCCATATTCTGAAAGCGGTGAACCCACCACTTACAACCATCCTTAAGCATCACCTTCCAATTATAAGTAGGGAATCCCCAATTCTGCCCATTGACAGAAAAGGCATCAGGAGGAGCGCCAGCCTGCCCGTTAAGATTAAAATAATCAGGTTCCATCCAGACATCACATCCATGACGGCTTACCCCAATCGGAATATCTCCTTTGAGGACTACTCCTTTACTACGAGCATAGCGGTGGACCTCTATCATTTGAAGATTGAGGATGAACTGGACAAAATACCAGAAAGCCACCTTTGAATATATTTTGGTACCTGGTGTCGAGAGACGTCTGCGGTCACCTTCATTCCAGACGACATGGCCAGTCCACTTGGAAAAATCAGCCGTTCCATTCTCATCTCTCAAGACGCAGTACTGGGCATAGGGGACAAGCCAATATTCTGTTTCCTTGAAAAAAACCTGAAAGTCTGTACTTTTCAATATCTTTTCACCCTCCTGATCAAAAAGATCATGCAGATATTCGAGTTTGGCAGAATTTACACGTTCGTAATCTATTTGAGGAAGGGCGTTCAGTTCTTCCTGCAATTGATGATAGTATTCCCGACGGGCATCGTCTTTCAATAACGGCAAGGCATTCAAGTCAGCATATTGAGGATGAAGAGCGAAAATGCTGATACAACTGTAAGGATAAGAATCTGTCCAGGTATGTGTGGTAGTCGTATCATTGACCGGCAACACCTGCAAGATCCGCTGGCCGACCATAGAGATCCAGTCGATCATTTTTTTCAGATCACCAAAATCACCGATTCCAAAACTGTTTTTACTCCTCAAAGAGAATACCGGCACTAATGTCCCGGCTAATTTGCGATTACAACGTTCGAGGAAAGACTGATCCTGTTCACATACAACCACCGTACCCTCCTCCACCAGAGGGCATTCGATCATTCTGTTCATTCCGGTTTCCCATAACGGAGAAATCCCCTTGTCTGCATTCAAAACGACAAATTTGAATTCTATCCGACGGTCAGGAAAATCGTTCGCATCCAGATCAACTATCCATTCATTATAATTATGCTCAACCATCTCAATGGCACGAGTTGCATCCCACTCCCTCAAGGCCTTACCCGAACCGACTACAGCCAGCCGTTCACCCTCACGAAGTTGAGGAGCTCTCACTTTCAGGCGGATTGTCCTTGCGAAACAAGAAGGCCGGACCTGACCCAACTTCCGATTATTAATGCAATCTGTAAAGGCAGAACTATACAGATAAGAATCCTCAGGAATACCCTGCCACCTGTCATACAGAATATAATGATCAGCTTTCTGACTCGTGATCTCCAGGAGATGCTTCATTAATGACCATTCGCATGTGCAAGGAACGCCGTCTCTTTCCACCTTATATATATAGGTCAGGGCATCCGGAATACGCGTGATGGAGAACCGGCAATGCCATTCCAATCCATCCTCCGTTTCCATCTCATAACGTGAAAGTTTATGATCCCTTATCAGATAAAGGACGACCTCTTCACCAAAAGCGGTCTTATACTCTATATTGAATTCAAATTTCATAGATGTGTGATTAGTATTTTCGATGCTAAATTAATAAAAATCGCCCATGACACCATAACGGTGTTCCATAAAATCTCCAACAATCCATGCAAACGTTTGCATCGCTCCTTTGGATTCTTATTTTTCCTTTATCATGGTTACAGAAAGGGCTCCTAATCCTAAAGCTATTCCTGCTACGAGCATCATGTGACTTTGGACAGAGCCAGTCAGTGTGAGCAAGGCACCGCCGACAGCTGCGGCAACAATTTGAGGGATACAAATGGTGCCGTTGAAAAGTCCTAGATAAGCACCCATGTGGCCATAGCCTTCCAACGCATTCGTTACAAAAGTGAAAGGCATCGCCAGCATCGCCGCCCATGCGCAACCGATAAGAAGGAAAGGCAGGAAAAGCAGATATTGATCCTGTATGAAAGCCGTCATCACGAACCCCAGACCACCCAATATGAGACTCAAGCCATAAGCTACCTTCCGGTGTCTGAACAAGGGGAGTATGACTGCCCATATCACGCTGCCAACAGCCTGTACGGCAAAGAGAATGCCCACCCAGTTGCCGGCTTCCTGATAACCTTTAGTACTTGTAGCTACTGCCGAGGACATGTCTACATTCCAACAATTGGAAGCCACTGTCCCATTAGTATATGTCCACATATACATAAATGCAAACCAGCAGAAAAACTGTACCAGCCCTACTTTCCAGAACGTAACAGGAGCGTGCTGCAGCAACTTGAACCAATTGGTATGTCCTTCATTGTCCGTTTTCTTCAGCCCATGATATTCAGCATACTCCTTGGGTGGCATTTCCTTTACTTTAACCGAAGTGTAAATAACACAAAGGATCAAGATTGCCGCGCCGATATAAAAGCTGTAGATAACGGAATCAGGAATGACTCCCGGGGCAGCCGTATTGGCAATGCCAAGTGCCGTAAACAGGAAAGGGAACACGTACCCTACTAAAGATCCGGCATTACAAAGGAAACTCTGGATGGAATAAGCCAATCCTTTCTGCTTCTCATTCACCATGTCTCCTACCAGCATCTTAAACGGTTGCATCGCCATATTAATGCTGGTATCGAGAAACATCAGGGCAATCAGCCCGAATGCCATGGCTGCACTTACCGACATCCCTAAGGATCCGGCATTCGGCAGCAAACACATGACCAGCACAGCAATAACTGCCCCGATCATCAGATATGGGATCCGCCTCCCAAACCGGCACCAGGTCTTGTCGGAACAAGTACCTACTATAGGCTGGACAATAATACCCATCAGCGGAGGGAGTATCCAGAAATAGCTCAGATGATGCGGATCAGCACCAAGCGTAGCAAAGATGCGTGAAATGTTGGCACTCTGTAAAGCATAAGCTATTTGAACTCCAAAGAATCCAAAACTCAAATTCCAGAGTTTCCAGAAACTTAAATCAGGTCTTTCCTTCATGATATATAGTCCTTCCCTTTTTTATAATCTTGCCTTTTTATACTACTCGGAATTTCATGCAGCCCTCCTCACAGGTAGTCAGCGGGTTGAGCCCCGGACGATCAACCGCGTCCGGACAATCCTCTTCTCCACCTTATCCATTGGGATAGTGCCTTCAACCTGACCGATCAGGATATTTGCAGCTTCCTCTCCTACCTGTCTGCCATGCTGTTCAACGGTCGTCAGCATCGGATCACAGGTGACAGCCCGGTTACCATTAGTAAACCCGCAGATACTGATTTCTCCAGGTATATCAAAGCCCATTCTTTTTGCTGTATAAAGGGCTCCGATAGCCGTATCGTCATTAACGGCGAAAAATGCGTCCGGACGATCCTTCATGCTCAGCAATGATGGGGTTATCGCCTCAGCTTCTGAACGATTATCACATAAACGGATAATACTCTCATCCACCTTTAAACCATGTTTGAGCAAGGCATCCTTATAACCATTATATCTGTTCTTGGAAATCTCCAGTGTCATAGACGATCCATAATAAGCAATGCGTCTGCATCCCGTATCGATGAGATGCGTTACAGCCGTGTAAGCCCCGGCATAATCATCCACCACCACACGAGAAGAGTTGACCCCTGTACAGATCCGGTCATAAAAGACTAAGGGGACGCCATTATCAATCAACTTTTGGAAATGGTCATACTTTATGGTATCCTTGGCCTGAGAAACGATGATGCCACACACCTTGTCCTTGAAGAAATCTTCACATATCTCCACTTCCCTGACATAACGCTCATCACTCAAGGCCACCATTATGCGGTACCCCCGGTTTCTCGCTTCCTCCTCAATTCCCGTCAGGACAGAGGCAAAATAATAATGGACAAACTGTGGTATAATAACGCCGATAATCTTCATGGGGATCATCCTGCTATGGCGAAGAGCTGCGCCAATAATATTGGGATAAAAATGATGCTCTTTGGCATAGATCTGAATGCGAGCCCTTTGCCTGGCGCTAATGCGCGGACTATCCTGCAAAGCTCTGGATACTGTAGCTATAGACACGCCTAAACGACGTGCAATATCCTTCATAGTAATCGATTCTTGTTCTTTCATGCCCATTCTATCTCAAGAGCACAAAGATAGTTAAAAACCCCAACCTTTTATATAATTATCAACATTTATTTACCGAAACGCTGTGCAAACGTTTGCTCAAAACAAGAATAGAGGGAAAATGACTTTAAAATGCTTCTTTCTAATGAGTTGGCTCCTTGATCTTATTGATTCTCAATGATTGGTCACAATAGGCTACAACCGCTGGCCGATGTGTGATAAACAATATGGTCTTATCATGGGCCAAGAGAAGATTCTGCAACAGACGATGCTCGGTCTCTAGATCAAGGGCACTCGTAGCCTCATCAAAAATCATGATACTGCGATTGCGAAGAAGACTCCGCGCTATGGAAATACGCTGAGCCTGCCCCTCACTCAAGCCCCCGCCCTGCTCACTGCACACGGTAGCTAATCCATCAGGCAAGTCAAAGACAAATTCGGCACAACTTTTCCGGAGAGCTTCTTTCATCTCCTCATCCGTGGCATTAAGTTTCCCCAGGCACAGATTTTCACGGATCGTTCCACTCATCAAAGTGTTTCCTTGTGGTACATAGACGAAATTACAACGATGCAGTGGAGTCAGTGGCTGAGCTCCCTCCTCATTATAAATTTCAATACTGCCCTCCTGAGGATGCAGGAAAGCGAACAGGAGTCGAATAAGTGTTGTCTTGCCCGCACCGGTCTCCCCCAATATAGCCGTAGAGGATCCAGGGGTGAAATCAAAAGAAAGATTCCTGATCACATCTCCATCAGCAGAATCATACTCAAAAGTAACGCCCTTCATCCTGATGCCGCAAGGAGGATCCAGCTCTATCGGATCACCCTGTTTTTCCATAGGATCGTCTTCCAGTTCCATCAGTCTTTCCGCAGCAGTATAGACGCCGACATAAGCGGGGACCAGCTTCGCCAAATCGCGGGCGGGGCCCTGGATGCGATTTACCAATTGCAGAAAAGCCGTCATACCACCAAACGTAAGGGTATGACGGGACATCCTGATGGCAGCCCAGAGAAAAGCCAGCAGATAGCCGAAGGTAAAACCTGTATTAAGGATCAGATTACTGAATACCCTGAATTTCGTGCGTCTTACGACACGATGCCGGAGATGACCTTGTGTGTGTTCCAACCGTCCTATCATGATGTCATCACTCTCAAGGGTCTTAATTAGTGCACGATGCTGGATGGTTTCCTGAAGCACACTCTGGACCTTACTGTCATAGTTGCGTACCTGCCGGTTAAGCCGCCTCATCTGTCTGACATAGATCTTGCTGACCAGGAGGAAGAGGGGAAAAACAGCCACCGTAATAACAGCCAGCAGATGATCCATGGAAAAGAGATAAAAGAAGGCACCTAAAAACATCGCCAGTATACTGATCGCAGAAGGAATGGTTTCAGTCAAGAAACTGACCACCGTTTCCACATCAAATTCAAGTCTATTGAGGACATCACCTGAATGCCGCTTTTCCTTCCCCTTCCATTCTGAACGCAGGAGCCGGTCTACAATCTGTTGCTGCATCCTGTTCTGGGCTTTAATGCCCAGGATATTCTTAATCCATATACTTGAAATATTAAGGCCAAAATCGAGAAGCACAAGGACAGCCATCCAGCCGACAGCTCTCAGGACGTTCCCGCTCATGGTTCCTGAGGCGACATCAATGGCATGCTTCACCGCCGTCACCTGGGCAAGACTGACGACGACTCCCAGCAGTCCTACAGTGGCATTGAGGATAGCTTGCAACCGGTTACCTCTCCATGCTCTCCAGAGCCATCGCAGGATCGCCCGGGTATCATACTCGGTCCTGGGCAGTTTAAGAAGTAATTTTAACCCCATGCCTTATCTCCATAATTCCCGTCCGGCCAACTTATTTTCTCAACCTTTCATCGGCCCCCCACATCAGTTTTTCACGTAAGGTCGAGAAATACCGTCTGTTCATGAGCTTGACAACATGAATAGAATAAGGGGCTTTCCGAATGGTCAGTTGTGTTCCTCCTACAAGTTTTTCAGAGCGCCCATCCATGGCCACCAGAAAGTTGTGTGAACGGGATTCTACTTCAAGTTTGATCACACTCGTATCGGTAATGACGATCGGGCGCATGTTCAAGCTGTGAGGAGCTACGGGAGTGAGGCAGAGACTTCTACTCTGCGGAATAATAATAGGGCCACCATTGGACAGACTATAGGCCGTGCTCCCCGTAGGCGTGGTTACAATCAAGCCATCTGCCTGATAGTTCACCAGGAATTCATCATCAATATAGGTACGGATACTGATCATGGATGCTGTATCCATTTTAGAGACAGCCACCTCATTCAATGCACAAGGATAGCCCACTAAATGCTCACCATCCGTTTCAACCTGGATAACCGTATGATTTTCCAGAAAATAGTTGCCTGCATAGATATCGTCCAATGCTTCTTCAATCTCTGAAGGAAGGACATCAGCCAGAAAACCGAGACGCCCCATATTCACCCCGATAATAGGTATCTGAAGTTCGCCCACCCTTCTGGCAGCTTTCAGAAAAGTTCCGTCCCCACCTATGGAAATGGCATAATCGGCCTCATCCAGATCAGTCGGCTCCACTTCGAACAAGGCATGGCGCTGACCCAGATACTGTTCTATGCGCTGGATACAAGGATCAATATCATCCCTCCGGTGATCATTACCAAAGATGACAAATTTCAGCTTCTCATCAAACATATATTATTTTGCCGTTTCAGAATTTATTATTACATTTGCAAAAATAGCGAAAATTTTCGAGAAGTATTATTAACAATATACATAATTATGGCAAAAGTATATGAATTTCTTGCCAACGGCTTCGAAGAGATCGAAGGTATGGCCCCAGTAGATATTTTCCGTAGAGGTGGAGTGGACATCAAGACTGTAAGTATAACGGGCTCAGAATGGGTTCAGACCTCTCATGGCGTAACCATAAAAGCAGACCTGAAGTTTGAGGATGCTGACTTCAAAGACGCTGACATGCTGATGATGCCGGGAGGGATGCCCGGAGCAACTAATCTGAACGCTCACCAGGGTGTCCGCGACGCCCTCATGACCCAATATCATGCCGGAAAAAGAATTGGAGCCATCTGCGCTGCTCCAATGGTCTTGGGCAGCCTGGGACTATTAAAGGGGAAAAAGGCGACCTGTTCACCTGGATTCCAGAAATATCTCACCGGTGCAGAATATACGGGTGCACTCTATCAGGAAGCAGGGAAGATCATCACAGGAGAAGGTCCTGCGGCTACTCTCCCCTATGCCTACCGCATTCTCAGTTATTTTATAGGCGAAGAAGCGGTTCAGGAGCTTGAAGTAAAGATGCAATATGCACATCTGATGGAGAAAGAGTAATTCCGCAAAAGAACTATCCGTTTCATGAACCAGGACTATATTATCATTACCGCGGGAGGAAAGGGGACACGGATGGATTCTGTGATCCCTAAACAATTTTTAGCGATAGGCGGCCAGCCTGTCCTGATGCGGACGATCCGGCGCTTCTGGGAGTATTCCAGGAAACTGAGCATCATCCTTGTTCTCCCTGAGGATCAGATAAAATACTGGTCCCGGCTTTGCCAACAATATCAATTTCAGATTCCACACCAAATTGTTGCGGGGGGAAAGACTCGCTTTCATTCCATCTCACGGGGATTGTCATTGATCCCTGACCAGGCAGAAGGGGTAGTGGGTATCCATGATGGTGTACGTCCCTTCCCTTCCATCAGCGTCATCAGCCAATGTTACCAAACAGCCAGGTCTACGAAAGCTGCAATTCCGGTGATCCCTGTAGAGGAAACATTAAGAAGCCTGAAGGAGAGCAGAAATGTCCTGCGCAGTGATTACCGATTGGTCCAGACCCCACAATGTTTTGATATATCTCTTATCAAAAGGGCTTACCTGCAGCCCTTCAGTGAGAACTTTACGGATGATGCATCCGTAGTAGAGGCTTTAGGTGAGAACGTCACACTCATCAAAGGCAATCGGGAAAACATCAAACTTACAACACCCTTCGACATGGATATTGCTGAAGTATTCATCAATAAGGGCATAGCAAGCCTGCCGGACATAAAGGCTTCCTGATGACGACTGCCAAAGTCTTTCAGCCTTCTGTCATAATCATTTTCTGTCATACAGTCAATCGAAAAGACATCAGATATTGAATCCTATTCTCGATCAGGACATTAAGTATTTACCAGGTGTAGGCCCAAGAAGAAAAGAGATACTGAGTAAGGAACTCGGTATCAAGACCTATGGTGACTTGTTGGAATACTATCCTTATAAATATGTCGACCGAAGTAAGATCTATCATATTGACGAACTCTCAAGTGATATGCCTTTCGTCCAGCTGAAGGGCAAGATCCTGAGTTTCGATGAATATGCCATGGGGATAAGGCAAAAACGTATCGTTGCTCATTTCTCAGACGGCCATGGTGTCGTGGACTTAGTATGGTTTCATGGGACTCAGTACATTTACAAGAACTATAAGGTCAATACGGAATATATCATCTTCGGGAAGCCTACCATTTTTGGAGGACGCTTCCAGTTTACTCATCCGGACATAGACCCTGCTGATAAAATTGAGTTGTCTTCTATGGGCATGCAGCCTTATTACATGACAACAGACCGGATGAAAAAGATGGGGCTTACGTCCAGGTCCATAGAAAAACTGACTCAAACACTGTTAGAGAAGATCTCCTGTCAGCGGCTGCCGGAAACACTGCCGGCATTCATCGTCCAGCCTCTCCATTTGATTTCGCGCGATCTAGCCTTCCGATGGATTCATTATCCACACGACACGAAAGAAATGCAACAGGCACGCTTGCGTATCAAATTCGAGGAACTTTTCTATGTACAGTTGAATATTCTTCGCTATGCAAACGAGCGGAGGAGGAAATACCAAGGATATACCTTCCAGCACATAGGACGCCAATTCCTCTATTTCTATGACCATAATTTGCCCTTCTCTCTCACCGGCGCTCAAAAAAGAGTCATGCACGAAATAAGGGATGACATGAAAACCGGCAAGCAGATGAACAGACTCCTGCAGGGTGACGTCGGTTCGGGAAAGACGCTGGTGGCTCTCATGTCAATGCTCATCGCTATAGATAACGGCTATCAGACTTGCATCATGGCACCAACGGAGATTCTCGCCGAGCAGCATCTCACAACAATCCGTAACTTTCTTAAAGGCATGAATGTACGGGTGGAACTCCTCACCGGCCTGGTCAAGGGGAAAAAACGGCAGAAAATACTACAAGGACTGTCCGGTGGAGAAATACAGATCCTGGTCGGGACGCATTCCATCATCGAAGACCCGGTCGTGTTCCTACATCTTGGATTGGCCGTAATTGATGAACAGCATCGGTTCGGGGTCAAGCAAAGAGCAAAATTATGGCTGAAGGGGGAACGCCCTCCTCATATTCTTGTCATGACGGCCACGCCTATCCCCCGCACCCTTGCCATGACCATTTATGGCGACCTTGACGTCAGTGTCATCGATGAGCTCCCGCCGGGGCGAAAACCCATCATTACACGGCATTATTATGATGATCAGACCACCAGCCTGTATGAAAATATTCGTAAGCAAATTCTTCTTGGACGACAAGCCTATATCGTCTTTCCGCTCATCAAAGAAAGTGAGAAATCTGATCTCAAGAATCTTGAAGAAGGATTTGAAGCTCTCAAGGATATCTTTCCGGAATTTAAACTCAGCAAAGTTCATGGAAAGATGAAATCATCTGACAAAGAGGCTGAAATGCAGAAATTCGTAAATGGTAAAACTCAAATATTGGTGGCCACAACAGTGATTGAAGTAGGTGTAAATATTCCTAATGCAACTGTTATGGTCATCCTTGACGCGCAACGTTTCGGACTTTCACAGTTGCACCAGCTGCGAGGCCGCGTGGGACGCGGCGGGGACCAGAGTTTCTGCCTGCTGGTTACCACTCACCAACTCAATGAGATTACACGCAAACGTATCAATATCATGTGTGAGACAAATGATGGATTCCGTATTGCAGAAGCTGATCTCAAACTCAGGGGCCCCGGAGATCTGGAGGGGACTCAGCAAAGTGGCATTGCTTTTGATCTTAAACTGGCAAATATAGCTCAAGACGGACAAATCGTACAACTGGCCAGGGAACAAGCGCAGAAAATAATAGACAATGATCCTCAATGTGATAAAAATGAGAATGAAATCCTTTGGAACCGCTTGAGACAACTCAGGAAGACTCATGTCAACTGGGCAGCAATATCATAAGCC
>DHOX01000004.1:31136-32640 GCA_002409785.1 Prevotella sp. UBA5379
AGAAATAGACTTAAAACCTTAAATTAAAAAGTCGGAACAGGAAAAAGGGTCTTTTCAAGAAATCAAAAATGTAATTTCAAATGTAAGTAATGAAGAAATCCGACAATAAAACATTTTTCAAACTTTCTCAAGAGAAACAGTGTATAAGCATATAATTGATATAGATCAACTGCAAAAACTTACATAAATGTTGTAATAAAAAATTCAACTTTAAATCTTTAAGACCTCTTGAAAATAAGAACATAAAAACTATTAATAAACAAATTAAAAGAGGAGAAACACAAAAATCAAACTTGTTAAACCGCAATAAAATCTGTTAACGATGTTGGCATTTTGCAATATTTTCGTTATATTTGCAATGTCAATTATAAAAATCACGTTTATATAATGACAGTTTATTCTCTAAGGGAGCTATTTAGTTTCCATTGAAAAACTTAAACCTACATCACTCACCGCATGAATTTAAAAGCAACATTAAAGAAATCAACTATAGCAGCTTTGTTAGTCCTCACAGCAATTCCAGCCTGCGGGCAAGACCTTTTAGCCAGAGAGGCACCAATAGACCGAAAAATGAGAGCTGTCGACACAGTTGCAACCAGATATTATATCATCAAAGAGAATCGTGAAAATCCTGCAGCAGATCTGTATGCAGACTTTTCTGATAAATATGCTCACAAAGCAACTCCATTACCCGACCATTTCAAAATAGATTTGAGAGGGTTCTGTATGCCTACAAAAAGTCGAGTCATTACTTCCAATTTTGGTTATCGATGGGGCAGAATGCACAAGGGGCTTGACGTGAAGGTTTACATTGGCGATACCATACGCGCTGCTTTCGCAGGCAAAGTCCGGGTAGTAAAGTATGAACCTAAAGGTTATGGAAATTATGTGGTTATCCGGCATAATAATGGATTAGAGACCGTTTATGGCCACCTTTCCAAGCAATTAGTTTCAGAAAATGAGTACGTCAGGGCAGGAGATCCTATCGGCTTAGGAGGCAATACAGGGCGAAGCACGGGCTCTCACCTTCATTTTGAGACGCGATTATGTGGAGTAGCCCTTAATCCTGCATTAATGTTTGATTTCCGAAATCAAGATGTTGTCGCTGATTACTATACCTATGACCGAGATACCTATGAAACAGAATCTGCTGAAGCTACGCGATTACGGGGTAAACGAGGCAATGGTGGTTATAGCCAGTCCGATGTCTATGGAAACAGCGAGACAGCTTCAACTAGTCAGGAAGAAAAACTTGAGAATGAATTCGGAGGGCAGAACATGTACCATAAGGTAAAGAGTGGAGAAACCCTCGAATCGATCGCACGCAGCAGAGGTGTTTCTGTGGATCAGATTTGCAAACTTAACCATCTGACGAAGAATGCAAATATTCGCCCGGGAATGATTCTCAGATATTCTTGATCTCATGTAAGATAAACGATTAAAAATCATATAAAATACCCGCTGATCTATTGATGGTCAACGGGTATTTTATTTTAAATTGAGC
>DHOX01000004.1:32804-33029 GCA_002409785.1 Prevotella sp. UBA5379
ACTGCCAATTATGAGGATCATTTTATAAAGTTGGGCTTTTAACCATCTTATGATGTTCGAAGAATAAAGTGACTCAAATAACAGGATTGTTTTTTGCAGTATATATGTGATTTTAAGGCCTTAAAGTCGCTGACCTTGACACCAGATTCCGGGCGGTATAGTCAGGGAGGAGCAATATGCACTATTAGGGGTGGCCATAATGCACCATTTCGGGGGGCCAAAATG
>DHOX01000013.1:0-617 GCA_002409785.1 Prevotella sp. UBA5379
ATAAAATCAATAAGAAATCCTTGAATTTTTGCTTAAGAAAGAAAATTTGTCTATTTTTGTTTTTGCAAAGGAATATCTCCTGTTTTGGGCAATTGATCCAAAAGTTGAAGATGACATCGGTTAAGGGTGATCATTCCTTTAGCGGTAGTTATATACCGGAGATTATTTACAAACGCTTAAAATAATTATATTAAGACAATGAACAGAATGAATTTAACAGGAATGGGATTGATGGCTGCTGCTATTTTGCCAGGAAAAGCTTTGGCCCAGCAGACTGGTCAGACCGTGACGCCGGAAAGACCGAATATCGTGTTTATCCTGGCTGATGACCTGGGTTATGGTGATCTGCACTGCTATGGTAATGATTACATCAAAACACCGAATATCGATCGATTAGCTGCTCAAGGAACTGTTTTTGAACAGGCATACGCAGGGAGTGGGATCAGTTCCCCGTCCCGTTGCTCTCTGATGACGGGTAAGTTTACCGGTAAGACGCGCATCCGTGATAATATGTGTCCGGTAGGAGGCATCAGAGGAATCAAAATAGATACAGACGGGGATACAACTTATGTCCGTCGTGCCAATCTGCTGCCTCAGGATTCAACCATCGGAACGGT
>DHOX01000013.1:949-19684 GCA_002409785.1 Prevotella sp. UBA5379
CTGGTCCATATTTCTGCCAATGCCCATGATGCCCATGTGAGACACAATACGGAGATCTCTACTGATGATGCCATCTCTTTCATCAACCGGGAGAAAGATCATCCGTTCTTTCTTTACTTGGCGTACGATGCGCCTCATGAACCCTATCATATAGATGATACTTCGTGGTATGATGATAAGGGAAAATGGAGTGACAAGACTAAACGATATGCAGCTCTCGTGACACACATGGACTATAATATTGGCAGGGTCCTGGGGGCCATTGATGCCCTTGGACTTCGAAAAAATACCCTGATTATCTTTGCCAGTGATAACGGTGCTGCCGTGATGGCTCCTGTGAAAACTCTCAACTGTGGTGGAGGTTTGAAAGGACATAAAGGCCAACTCTATGAGGGTGGTATCAAAGTGCCCTTGATCGTCAACCAACCAGGAATGGTCCCTGTGCAGAGATTGAAGGATATTGTGTGTTTTGCCGATTTTATGCCTACGTTGGCAGCGATTACCGGAAGTACAAAGGCGTTGCCTCATGATATCGATGGCATGGATATTTCTCCGCTTTTCTATGGAAAGAAAGTAGATACTGATCACCGTTATATTTATTGGGAATTTCCGGGGAAACAGCGTGCTATACGTTATGCTGACTGGAAAGCTGAGTCTATAGGGCGTAATCATCCTATAGAACTTTACAATATCACAAAGGATCCTTTTGAGAAAAACAATTTGGCTGCGGAATATCCCCAGAAGGTGAAAGAATTGGATAGGATGATGAAAAAGATGCATCATCCTTCTGCTGACTGGCCATTACCGGGAGAACCTGGATATGTGAAGCCGGTGAAGAAATAAGATTGTAATGGGAAGTAGCAGTTTCGGTGGTCAGTGTCTATATGGATCGTCATCAGGTGAAGGTGAAGTCGACGGAAGGTACGGGCTGGCTGAACTTGCCGGGCAAGTCGCCTGTGAAGATACCTGCAGGACAAGAGATAACCGTACGCTATTAAAATACCGTTTTAGATACAGAAATAAAAAGACCGGGCGAAATTCAAACTTCGTCCGGTCTTTTCAAAATACAATGATTGGTCAGATCAATGATTACTTGTTGCGGAAGATCAGTCCGTTGCCAAAGTAGTCAATGATGATTGGTTGACTGCGGTTTACCTTTCCGGCCAGGAGTTGTTTGCTCAGGTCATTGAGCACATAGTCCTGGACAGCCCGCTTTACAGGCCGGGCACCGAATTCGGGATCATACCCTACTTCCGTCAGATAGTTGACGGCTGAATCTGTCCACTTGAGAGTGAATCCCTGATCTGCTAATCTCTTGGCGACATGGTTCAATTGCAGGCGGACAATCTGTCCAACCTGAGGTTTCGTTAACGGCAGGAACATGATGGTTTCATCAATACGATTGAGGAACTCCGGACGAATGGTCTTTTTCAACATCTCCAGAATCTCTTCTTTCGTACTATTGATGACACTCTCACGGTTGGCATCAGTCATCGTCTCCAGTTTCTCGCGTATCAAATCACTTCCCAGATTACTGGTCATGATGATGATCGTATTCTTGAAGTTCACGACGCGTCCCTTGTTATCCGTCAGCCGGCCGTCATCCAATACCTGAAGCAGGATATTGAATACATCCGGATGAGCCTTTTCGATCTCGTCGAAAAGCACCACACTGTAAGGCTTACGCCGGACGGCTTCCGTGAGTTGACCGCCTTCATCATAGCCTACGTACCCCGGGGGTGCACCGATCAGACGAGAGACACTGAACTTTTCCTGATACTCACTCATATCAATACGCGTCATCATCGACTCATCATTGAAAAGATAGTCAGCTAAAGTCTTGGCCAATTCTGTCTTGCCGACTCCCGTAGTACCGATAAAGAGGAATGATGCGATGGGACGGTTCGGATCCTGCAGCCCCGCCCTGCTTCTGCGGACCGCATCAGAAACGGCCTTGATGGCCTCATCCTGTCCGATGACCCTCTTATGAAGTTCATCCTCCATGTGAAGGAGTTTTTCACGTTCACTCTGCATCATCCGGGTTACGGGTATTCCCGTCCAACGGCTGACCACCTCAGCAATATCGTCAGGGGTAACCTCTTCCCTTACGAGAGCAGCGCCCCCCTGAGTCGTTTTCAACTGTGCCTGAATTTTCTTGATGTCATCATTCAGTTGGTTGAGTCTGGAATAACGGATTTCTGCGACACGTTCATAATTGCCTTCCCGTTCAGCCTTTTCAGCCTCATATTTGAGTTGTTCGATTTGCTGTTTGTCCTGTTGGATCTTATTGACGAGATTCTTCTCGCTTTCCCATTTAGCCCGATAAGCCTTATCCTTATCTTTCAGGTCAGCAAGTTCCTTGTCAAGATGTTCAATCTTCGGCTGGTCATTTTCCCTCTTGATAGCCTCCCGTTCAATTTCCAGTTGTTTGATGTGATGGTCAATGTCATCCAACTCTTCAGGGACAGAGTCACGCTCCAGGCGGAGTTTGGCAGCAGCCTCATCCATCAGGTCAATGGCCTTGTCCGGAAGATACCGGTCATTAATATAACGTTCCGAGAGTTTTACGGCAGCGATGCAGGCATCATCCTGAATGCGGACCTTATGGTGATTTTCATAACGTTCCTTCAGGCCCCGCAGGATAGAGATGGCATCCACCTCACTCGGTTCATCGACCATGACTGTCTGGAAACGGCGTTCCAGAGCCTTATCTTTCTCAAAGTATTTCTGATATTCATTCAACGTAGTCGCGCCGATCGTCCGCAATTCCCCACGTGAGAGCGCCGGTTTCAAGATGTTGGCGGCATCCATAGCCCCCTCACCACCACCGGCACCTACGAGGGTATGGATTTCATCAATGAAGAGAATGATGTCCCCATTGGCATGTTCCACCTCTTTGATGACGCTTTTCAGGCGTTCCTCAAATTCCCCCTTATACTTGGCACCTGCGATCAGAGCCCCCATGTCGAGCGAATAAACCTGTTTATTTTTCAGGTTTTCCGGTACATCACCACGGACGATACGTTCAGCGAGACCTTCCACGATGGCCGTCTTGCCGACACCAGGTTCACCTATTAAGATAGGATTGTTTTTAGTCCGGCGTGAGAGGATGGTGAGTACACGGCGGATCTCTTCATCACGGCCGATGACCGGATCAAGTTTTCCTGCACGGGCCTGCACGATGAGGTTCTTGGCATATTTAGAAAGAGCCTGATAGTTCTCATCACCACTCTGCGACTTTACCTGTTGTCCCTCACGGAGTTCCTTGATTGCCGTCAGCATCTCCTTTTCAGTGCATCCTGCGTCTTTCAGGATACGGCCTGCTGCGGAGCTGGACTCAAAGAGGGCAACCAGCATCGGTTCGATACTTACGAATTCATCTCCCATTTTCTGAGAAAGATCCATAGTCTTCTGAAGGATATTATTGCTATCATTACTCAGATAAGGTTCTCCTCCAGAGACTTTCGGCAGATGCAGGATCTCCTGTTGCACAGAGTTTTCAATCATCTGACCGTTAGCTCCGAGTTTTTGAAAGATATAGTTAGTTACATCTTTCCCTTTTCTGAGGACACCTTCCAGAAGATGAACAGGTTCGATGGCCTGTTGCCCGTTCTGCCGGGCAATATTTACGGCCTCCTGTATGGCTTCTTGAGCCTTAATGGTAAATTTATCGAATGTCATATATTATTTTCCTTTCTTGTTTTTCTGATTCTATTAAGTCGACTACTCAAATCCTGTGCCGGGGACAGTGGCGCTGACATAATGTCTGCACCTGCTGACAATCTGGCTCCTGGGCATTTTCAAATCAATGAGAGAGGTTTATTTTGTCGTATTCCCCATTTTTGCAGTTTAAAATCTATTAAGGTTTCCGTCTCTTTCTTCCCATGGTAATGTTGCAAAAATATAAAAAGAAATTGTATCAAGCAAGGAATTTGGATAAAAATCATTATCTTTGCGTATACAACAATATCTTGACCACTAAAATATGAAAAAGAAGATTCTATCTCTGGCATTATTCTCCATGTTGCCACTGGCAGTGATGGCCGACAGTTACCATTCTCTATGGAAACAATTTGCCAAGGCCCGGAACAAAGATCTGCCCAAGACTGAATTGAATATCTTGAGACAGATTTCCTTGAAATCTGAGAAGGATCATAGCTATGGTCATTTACTTTCAGCCGAGTTGATGACGGTTTCTCTAAAATCGAATATTTCACCCGACTCCCTTTCCGTTGGAATTGATCACTTGAAAGCGAAAGCGCGGAAGGCAGAGTCATCAGATCCAGTGCTGGCCGCCATTTATGAGTCGGCGCTAGGCCGGTTCTATGCAGAGAACCCGTCGTTAGGTACTGATTACCGTCTTCAGAGCCGTCAGTACTATGCACTTTCCATGAAGCATCCTGATTTGCTGGCAAAACAGAAAGCATCGGAATATGATCCGTTATTTACAAGAGGGATTGACAGTGATGTCTTTGGAAATGACCTCCTGCATGTCATCGGTTTGCAGGCGCAAGATTACAAGACCCTGCACCGTTATTATCAGGAAACAGGCAATCGGGCGGCAGCCTGTGTGATCGCCTCGAAACGGGTGGATGCTACACAGAAAATAGATGTGCTGGATGCGTGTAAGTCGAAATATCTCCAGTGCATAGATTCTTTACTCCATGTCTATGGAGACCTTCCTGCCGCTGGTGAACTGGCCCTGGCACGTTACCGCTTCATGCAGCGGGCAAAGGATGTGACCATAGCCGACCGTATCCATTATATTGATTATGCGTTGTCTCAATGGGGGAGCTGGCCGGGGATGAGTGTTCTCCGCAATGAAAGGAAGGCGCTTACGAATCCGTCTTTCTCGGCTTCTATCGGACGTCTGGTGATGATTCCTGACCAGCCTTTCCGGATATATGCAGATCAGATCCGTCATATTCCGAGTTTGCTGATGACTATCCAGCGGGTGAAGGTAGACAGAGATCAACTCGCAGCCCTGACCGGCGGCCGGGAGGGGACAACGGTCAATGACCGTCAATATGAACAATTGAAAAAGCATTTGTCCGTTACTCCTCTGATCACACAGGAGAAGCAATATGGAGTCAATGAGCCCTATGAGGTCGTCAGGGATTCCTTTAATGTCAGCGGGCTGCCTGCAGGGATTTATCTCTTGAAGATGTCAGCAGGTGACAAGCATATCGCTGTACAAAGGGTGCTCTTCTTCGTTTCGGATGTGGCCCTTTTGGAAGAGGGGCTGCCAGGGAAGGATATAAGATATGCGGTGGTCAGCGCAACGACTGGACAACCTTTACGGAATGCCTCGCTCCGATTGACCTTTCCTGATGGTAACGCAACCGCCTCTTCAAGCCTTTCCGGCAAGACAGCCGTCACACTTCATTGCGATGATAACGGGGAAGTGGTCTACCACTCTGCCGGCCGGTACCCGGTGATCTATGCCTCTACTCCCGAAGACCGTTATTGCCCGGAGATGGATACGTGGGGGAATTATACTTATTATACCCCTCGTGAGGAAACAGACGGTATGAAGTTGTTCACTGACCGCAAAATATACCGTCCGGGCCAGACCGTCCATGTGGCTGCCATTCATTTCATCCTGAAGGATGGAGTGGAGGCAAAGGTGGCCTCAGAAAGACAAGTCAAACTGATCCTCAGGGATGCAAATGGCAAGATGATTGACGGGAAAGAGTTGACTACAGATGAATATGGCACTGCTTCTACGTCATTCATACTTCCTTCCGGAGGCTTGACCGGTCGGTTTTCCGTTTATTCGGACGATCAGCGTGGAGGCACAGCAGAAGCATCCTTTAATGTAGAAGAATACAAGCGTCCTGCTTTTCAAGTGGCGTTTCCTGAACCCCGCCTGGTCTATCATGCCGGTGATACCATCATGGTGAAGGCAGCTGCCAGGAGTTATACAGGAGTTCCTGTACAGGGAGCTCAGGTGAAATATGAAGTGGTGCGCCGGCCGGTTCTCTGGTGGAGATCGTTTGGAAAGGACGATAGTCAGAAAGATGTTTATTCTGATACTACAGTTACGGACAATCGCGGCGAATTTACCGTTCGTGTGCCCATGGTCATAGATGGAGCAGAAGAGGGGCCTGCGCGTTTTTATGATTTTGAAGTCAATGCGGCGGTGACAGACCTTGGCGGCGAGACGGAATCAGGCAAACTGACCTTGCCTCTGGGGACACAGGCAACGGCTTTCAGTTGTGATCTTCCTGAAAAGGCAGAATCGGATAGTCTTCAGACGATTACCTTCGAATATAGAAATGCGGCAGGTGCAGATATACCTGCTACAGTCAACTATCATTTTGACCAGGGGGCCGGACAGACAGCCCGCACGAATGAGAAGGTCAGGCTGGTGGGAGTGCCGGGACTGACTTCCGGGATTCATCAACTGTGGGCCGTCTGTGGCACGGATACCCTGAGGCAGTCTGTCGTGCTCTTCAGGATGACGGATAAACAACCCGCAACCGCTACGCATGACTGGTTCTACCAGTCCTCTGAAGAATTTCATAGGGATGGCCGGCCGGTCTATGTCCAGGTGGGAAGCAGTGACCCGGACCAGCACATCTTGTATACAGTCTTTTCTGGCAATAAAGTCCTGGAGAGCGGGCATATAGACCAGAGCCGGGTTCTCCATACCCGTGCATTTACCTATCGTCCTGAATACGGGGATGGCATCCGCCTGACCTATGCGTGGATGAAGAATGGCGTAGCCTATACCCATACGACAACCATTGAGAACCCTCTTCCTGATAAGCGCCTGATCCTGCACTGGTCCACTTTCAGGAACCTGCTGATACCTGGACAGAAAGAGACCTGGACATTGAAGGTGACACGTCCTGACGGTACTTCTGTCCCTGCTCAACTTCTTTCGGTACTCTATGACGGAAGTCTGGATCAGATCCTGAGGCACAACTGGAACTTCTCTCTGGGACTGAACCGGAGTCTGCCGGCGACGTTCTGGCAGTCTGTAAGGGATCAGTTCCCCTTCCTGAATGTTGATGGTAGTGCAACATATAAAACTTATGAAACCCGTTCCCTGGAATTCAGTACCTTTAACCCGATGTACTTTGATACAGGCAGTGGCTTTGGTCCTATTTTCCCCGGCGTAAGGGCCTTGGGTGGATCGAAACGCATTGTATCCGGAGGAATAGCCTATGATCATGCACCGGTGGTCCTGATGGCAGAACAGAAGGTGTCGGCAAATTCTGCAGATGCAGGCGTTCAGTCCTCTGCCCGTACTTCTACTGGCGGACTTCGGGAAAATTTGAATGAGACGGCATTCTTCTATCCTGCTCTGACGACTGACCAGCAGGGGAATATTGTCATCAGGTTTACTCTTCCGGAGAGTGTGACGACCTGGCACTTCCTGGCTTTTGCCCATGATAAGAGCATGAACTTCGGTTTGTTGTCTGATACGGCAGTTGCCCGTAAGACAGTGATGGTCCGTCCTAATATTCCTCGTTTCGTCCGTGACGGTGATCGAGCCAATATGACCGGTCAACTCCTGAATACCTCTTCTAAAACAGTGAGTGGAACGGCCCGGATGGAGTTGCTGAATCCTGAAACCGAAAAAATCGTTTATTCAGAATCCCGTCATTTTACCATCCGTCCGGTAGGTACGGCCGTAGTCGGTTTCAGTATCGATCTGACCGATGGCTCAGACCTGGCTCGTCAACTGGCAGATCTGAACCATAGTCTGCTGATCTGCCGTATGGTTGCGGAGGGAAGTGGCTATAGTGATGGTGAGCAGCATTATCTGCCGGTCTTACCGGAGCAGGAATCCGTAACCAACACCTTGGCTTTTACTCAGAATGAACCGGGACGGAAGACGATAGATCTGACGACATTGTTCCCTGTAAAAGCCACGAATAAAAAATTGACTGTGGAATATACGAGTCATCCCTCCTGGTTATTGATCCAGTCCTTGCCTTCCCTCGCAATCCCCGATCAGTATAATGCGGTAAGTCTTGCGGCTGCTTACTATGCCAATGGTGTCGCCGCTTATCTGATGCACCGGAATCCTGTGTTGAAAAGGGTGGTGAGTCTTTGGAAACAGGAGGATGCGGGGGAATCTACCTTGAGGAGCCAACTCGACCAGAACCCGGATCTGAAGAATCTTGTGCTGAACGAAACACCTTGGGTGCTGGAAGCCGACCGACAGGCTGACCAGAAGCAAAAACTCAGTGAGCTGTTTGATGAAAATCTGGTCCAGTCCAGAAGAAGTGAAGCCTTGAGCAAGTTACTCCGGCTCCAGACGGCAGAGGGTGCCTGGGCATGGTGTCCTGGCATGCAGGGTAATATCTATATGACTGAGGCCGTGAGTGAGATGCTGGTGCGCTTGAATGCCATGACCGGACGCCAGCAGGAGACGACAATGATGCTGGACCGGGCCTTCAACTGGATGGCGGGGAAAATGCATGAAGAGGTGATCCGTCTAAAGGATGAACAGAACCATGGCGCAAAGACTGTCCTGCCTTCCGAGGAGGCTGTGCATTTCTTATATATGGATGCAATTGACGGTCGCAGGTTGTCTGCCCAGGGAGAGGCAGATAAGATTTATCTGGTAAACTTGATTGCAGATCGTGGAACGGACATGACGATTTATGGAAAAGCCAGGACAGCAGTTATTCTGGCGAAAAATCACCGTACCGGGAAAGCAAAGGAGTTTTTGCAGAGTGTGAAGGAATATTCCGTTTACAGGGAGGAGACCGGTCGTTATTTTGATACGGATAAGGCCCGGTATCACTGGTGTGATGATCAGATCCCTACAGAGGTAGCCGCTATTGAGGGACTGCGTTGCCTGGATCCGGCATCCCAGGCTATCGATGAGATGAGGCGATGGCTGCTCCAGGAAAAACGTACAACATCGTGGAATACCCCTGTCAATGCAGTGGATGCGGTCTATGCTTTCGGCGTGGACAGTATGGCTATACAGAAGGAAGAAACCCTTCCGTTAATGCGTGTGGACGGGAGAGCATTGGCGGTCTCCCAGGCGACGGCAGGACTGGGCTATGTCCAGTCCTCTGTGGAGGAGAATCATGCCAGAGTACTTACCATAGACAAGACGGAGAAGGGCATCAGCTGGGGAGCTGTCTATGCCCAGTTTATGCAGAAGGGTTCGGATATTCAGAATGCCAGATCAGGTATGACGGTGACCAGGGAGATCCTATCCCCTTCGGGTATCCGTGTTGATGAAAGTTCTCTGCAGGTCGGAGAGCGTGTCAAGGTCCGTCTGACGGTCACTTGTGACCGTGATTATGATTTCGTGCAGGTGAAAGACCAGCGTCCTGCCTGTTTTGAACCTGTCTTCCAATTGAGTGGTTATCACGGGAACTACTACTATGCTCCGAAAGATGAGGCTACGGATTATTTCTTTGACCACCTTTCAAAGGGCAGGCATATTATGGAAACGGAATATATGGTCGATCGTACCGGAAGTTATCAGAGTGGCACTTGCACGGTACAATGTGCCTATAATCCATCCTATGGAGCTCGCCTGGCGGCCCAGACTTATATCGTGAAATGACTTTACGGTGTGTCTTGTGACGGAGAGACAGTTTATGGAGTAGAGGATGTTAAATTAAATATACATCGAATTAATTGAGAATGAGTTACAGAAGATTAGTTTTAGCAGTACTATTACTGTCCGGGACAATGGTTGTGTCGGCGCAGCAGATCAGTGTCAGTCAATCGACAGTGGAATGTGGTGAAGTCATCTACAAGCATCCGGTTACGGCAGTGTTCCAGTTGAGAAATGCAAGCCGGCATAGTTTGACTATAGCGGAAGTACGTACCAGTTGTGGCTGCGTAGACGCCCATTATCCGGATAGACGGATAGATAGGGAAAAAAAGTTTGAAATTTCGGTTACTTATGATGCAAGACTGTTGGGACATTTCCGAAAGGCAGTCGAAGTTTATGCTCAAGGAGACAAAGAGCCGGTGACCCTTTGGATGCAGGGTATCGTCGTAAGGGATACGATCCGTGATTTCAACGGCCATTACCCCTATCAGGCAGGAGTAATGAAAGTGGATAAGAATGATGTGGAATTTGAAGTTCATAAAGGGAACCGTCAGGTGCAGAAAATTTATCTCTTTAATCCTAGTCAGTATGTGGTTGAGCCTGTCATGCTGCATTTGCCTGATTATCTTTCTGCGATCTTCTCACCTTCAAAGCTCTCTCCGGGACATGCAGGAATTGCTCTTCTGACAGTAGATTCTCATCAGTTGCATGATTTTGGGTTGACCCAGACCAGCATCTTCCTGGGTACTTCTCCAGGTGACCAGGTCTCTCCGGATAAGGAAATAACGGTCTCTGCGGTCTTGCTTCCCCCTGAACGCAATGGTCAGGGCCAGAAGGATGCATCAGCACCTGTCATAGATCTTTCCTCTTCATCACTTGATCTGGGATCGTTTGGGCGGAAAGAAAAACTTAAGGGAAGTATCAGAATTACAAATAAGGGCAGGCAGACACTGGAGATCCGTTCTCTTCAGATGTTTACCCTTGGATTAAAGGTCTCGTTGAATAAGACGAAAATAGAACCTGGGGAAGAGGCCAGGCTCAAGGTCACGGCCTTTAAATCGGAATTGAAGAAATCCCGGAGCAAGCCCCGTATTCTGATGATTACCAATGCACCGAATCACGAAGAAGTGGAGATTCCCATCCTGGTCAGACCTTGACCTGCACCTTGTAAATTCATGAGTATGATACCAGTAGAAATAGATAAGAGCAGCGGCTTCTGCTTTGGCGTTACCAGAGCCATTACGAAGGCTGAAGAGGAACTGGCTGCCGGTGGTACATTGTATTGTCTGGGGGATATTGTCCATAACAGTATGGAAGTGGATCGCCTGCACCGGGAGGGGTTGATCACGATTGATCACCAGCAGTTGAAACAGTTGCATGATGTGAAAGTTCTGCTCCGCGCACATGGTGAGCCACCGGAAACTTATGAAGTGGCAAGGCGGAACCATATTGAAATCATTGATGCAACTTGTCCTGTCGTCCTCCAGTTGCATAAACGCATCAAGAAGCAATATGTGAGTAATCCGGATGCCCAGATCGTTATCTTCGGGAAAAACGGCCATGCTGAAGTGCTGGGGTTAGTAGGGCAGACCCAGAGTCAGGCGATTGTCGTTGAGAATATTGAGGATGTGAAGAAACTGGATTTCACACGTGATACCTATCTCTATTCCCAGACTACAAAAAATCTTGATGAATTCCATCGCATTATCGAATATATCCAGGGGCATATTGCTCCCGGAGCCATTTTCAAGAGTTTTGATACGATTTGCCGGCAGGTGGCTAACCGGATGCCCCATATCGCGGAATTTGCCTCACGACATGATCTGGTACTTTTTGTCAGTGGCCGTAAGAGTTCTAATGGGAAGGTGCTATTTCATGAATGCCTGCGCGTGAATCCCAAGAGTTATCTTATCGACAGACCGGAGGATATTCAGAAAATTTGTCTGAAAGGGGTGCATTCCATTGGCATCTGTGGAGCCACCAGTACGCCGAAATGGCTGATGGAAAAATGCGCGGATTATGTGCGTTCGCATACGCAGAATATTCCATCCTCTCCGGTGGAGTAGCCGGATGCTTTTTACAGATGGGCTGCAGCACGGAAATGCTCCAGAAGCCAGTCTTTCTGTTCCGTGATGGTCATGTCACTGTTATCTAGTTCTATTGCATCTTCAGCCTTGCGGAGCGGACTGACGGTGCGGTGCGAGTCAATGAAGTCACGTTGCTGGATGTTCTTGAAGATCGCATCATAGTCTGCTGACATACCCTTGGCTTGCAACTCCTCGTAACGCCGCCGGGCACGAACGTCGGCACGGGCAGTGACAAATATTTTCAGTTCGGCATGGGGAAAGACCACTGTGCCGATGTCTCTGCCGTCCATCACGATGCCCTTGTCTTTTCCCATTTCCTGTTGTTGCGCAACCAGGGCCTTACGGACAAAAGGGAGTGCTGCGACAGGACTGACGTGTGAAGAGACCGCCAGTGACCGGATTTCCTGTTCCACATTCTTCCCGTTGAGAAATGTCAGTGGCAGACCGGTTCCCGGATCACGTCGGAAACAAATATGAATATCAGAGATCTGGCTTTCCAGGTCTTCCCCTCTGATCCTTCCGTCCTCATTGAATATATGGTGCTGCATGGCATAGAGGGTTACAGCCCGGTACATGGCTCCTGTATCTATGTAGATATACCCGATCTCACGGGCCAGGTCTTTGGCCATGGTGCTCTTCCCGCAGGAAGAATAGCCATCAATGGCAATGATGATTTTTTCCATTTTTATGAGTGCTTGATGATTCTTTTACCGTGGATGAATCCTCGGACTGCCTGACTGTCCGGAATCCGGATAAGCCTGAAGCGCCTCAAAGGTCCGGCTGTTGCTGGAGAACGGGAAGAGGAGACTGCAATAAGGAGAGTCCGGATAACTTTTTTCGTCAGATTCTTTTATTTATTGAGCAAAGATACGGCTTTTTTCAAATATTTAGGTAAATTTGCCATAGATTCCGTTTGTAAAATGGAAGGAAATATTAAAATATACCATTTTGGTAAATGAATTAGATTATGTATACCTCAGAAGAACTTCTACAGAAAATCAATACTTGCCTCGCCCGTCTTCCCTATAGCCGGCAGCCGGCGTCTCTTTATACCCCTGTGCAGTATGTGCTGTCCATGGGGGGAAAACGAATCCGTCCCACGCTGATGTTGCTTGCCTATAATCTTTATAAGGAAGATGTGGATCATATCCTGATGAATGCCATTGCCCTGGAAACCTATCATAACTATACTCTTCTGCATGATGACCTGATGGATCATGCAGATATGCGCCGGGGGCAGATGACAGTTCATAAGAAGTGGAACGCCAATACTGCAATCCTTTCCGGTGATTCGATGCTGGTGCTCGCTTACGAGCGGATGGCAAAATGTGATGATGCTTATCTGAGACCAGTCCTGGATCTGTTTACAGAAACGGCTTTGGAGATTGGTGAAGGGCAGCAGTATGATATTGACTTTGAAACCCGGGATGACGTTACGGAAGAGGAGTATATCGAAATGATCCGCTTGAAGACCAGTGTGCTTTTGGCCTGTGCCTTGAAGATCGGCGCTATCCTGGCGGATGCTCCTGAATCTGACCAGCAGAATCTATACCTCTTCGGCGAGCGCCTGGGCCTGACGTTCCAGTTGCAGGATGATTATCTGGACGTTTATGGTAATCCGAAAATTTTCGGTAAGGCGATCGGGGGGGATATTGTTTCCAATAAGAAAACCTATATGCTGATCAACGCTTTCAACAGGGCTGACAAGAGACAACACAAACAACTTGATTATTGGGTTCAGGCCAAGACCTTTGACCGTGCGGAGAAAGTGGCAGCCATCACCCACCTGTATAATGAAATGGGGATCGACCAGCTGGCCTTGGAGAAAATTGACTATTATTTTGAGGACAGTAAACAGTATCTTGATGCTGTAAATTTGCCGGATAGCAGGAAGCAGATCCTTGCAGATTATGCCCGGCGGATGATGCATCGTAATCATTGATCAGTCAGAATGCCGCAATCTTTTATTTGTATAGATACACACGCCCACCTGAATGGTGAAGAGTTTAAGGACGACCTGCCGGAAGTCATCGCGAGAGCGAAGGATGCAGGGGTAGTGAAAATTTTCCTGCCTGCGGTAGACTGGCCTAGTGTCGCCGGTGTGCTGAAAGTTTCTCGGGACTATCCCGGTTATGCTTATCCGATGATCGGCCTCCAGCCGGAGGAGGTCAGGGAGGACTGGAAGGTGGTGTTGCAGAGGATGAGGCAGATGCTGACGGATCATTCTCCTTTTATCGCCATTGGTGAATGTGGGTTAGATTTCTATTGGTCACGTGAACAGGAAAAAGCACAATTGGCTGCTTTCGAGGAGCAGGTATGCTGGTCTGTAGAGACACGATTGCCCTTGGAAATTCATTGCAGGAAGGCTCAGAATGAACTTCTGCATATTATGAAACCGTATGAGAAAGAACTCCCCGGCGGGGTCTTCCATTGCTTTACTGGGAATCAGAGAGAGGCAGAGGAATACCTTCGGTTCTCCCGTTTCTCCTTAGGGATAGGAGGCGTGTCAACTTTCAAAAGCAGTCATCTGCGTGAGGACCTGCCAGCTTCTGTACCTCTTTCCCGTATCGTCCTGGAGACAGACAGCCCTTATATGGCTCCTGTTCCTCATCGTGGAACCCGTAATGAGAGTTCGTATGTTGTAGAAGTGCTGAAAACACTGGCTTTGAGTTATGGCAAGAGCGTGGAAGAGGTGGCTGACATCACGAATGAAAATGTAAGACGGATTTTCGGAATCACCGTAAAGGTATGACGAAAATCCTGAAAGATTGTGCCGTTTGCTGACAATAATAAAGCAAGAGCCTGTCGGAAACATTTAAAGAAGTTTAAAATTGTGTTTCGAATGCCGTTTTTTGGCTTAAAAACTGTACTTTTGCATCGATTTAACGGGAAAGTTGCTCGAGTGGTTGAAGAGGCACGCCTGGAAAGCGTGTAAACGCCTAAAGCGTTTCATAGGTTCGAATCCTATACTTTCCGCTTCTTTTCAGAGGTTTTCAGGTGAAAATGGAAAGATTTTTTCATTGATGATGCTAATTCATGAATCACTCGTTCCAATTCAGATTCACTTTTTCGGTTTGAAACTTATTACGGTAAGAGAGTATTCTCCGCGTCCGTCTTTCATCATGGCATTTCTCACGGAAAAGAATAAAAAACTATCAAATTAAAGCAATTTTTACTCGTTTAGTTGTAACTCTCAATTATTTACAGTATCTTTGCAGCAAATAAAATAAATAATGGCACATCATAATTTAGATTCATTAGACAAGAAAATTCTGAAACTGATTGCTTCCAATGCACGGATTCCATTTCTGGAAGTAGCCCGCGCTTGCAATGTCAGCGGAGCGGCAATCCATCAGCGGATTCAGAAACTGACCTCACTGGGTGTGTTGAAAGGTTCCCAGTTTATTATTGATCCGGAAAAGATTGGTTATGAGACTTGTGCTTACATCTCTCTCTACTTGAAAGATCCTTCTTCTTTTGAGAATGTGGTAGAGGCTTTGAAGAAAATACCTGAGGTTGTAGAATGTCATTCTACAACCGGTGATATGGATCTTTTTATCAAGATGTATGCGAAGAATAACCGGGATCTGATGTCTATCATCCACGATAAGCTCCAGCCGTTGGGACTGTCGCGGAGTGAGACGATTATCTCTTTCAATACTTCCTTTAACCGTCAGTTGCCGATCGATAAAATCACGGTAGAAGAAGATCATGTCCGCGAAGATGAGGACGATGCCTGAGAATAAAGATGCATCGGTTTAAAAGACCGAAGTAGCAAGATTAAATATAGCAATGGAGAGGACTGGCTCGTGGGAGTCGGTCCTCTTTTTGGCTTTCAGAGGGAGCCTGGAACATTCATCTTCTGATATAGTCCACAAAAGAATAGGCTTCCGGATGGTTTTCATCAGCTGGATGGTGCTCCCGTGATTTGACCTGCCAGTTGTCGTATGGAGGGAAAAAAGCATCTGCATGTTCAGGTGTGGCGTCCACTTCCGTGAGACAGAGTCTGTCTGCTTTGCGGATGGATTGCTCATACACACTTGCCCCACCTATAATATAGATGTCTTCACTTTCCGTGCAATGCAGGAGAGCTTCGTCAAGGGAAGGATAAACCTCACAACCGGGCAGGCTTGTCACGGTTGTGCTCAGTACGATATTACGGCGATGGGGGAGAGCTCCCTTGGGGAGTGACTCAAACGTCTTCCGTCCCATGATGACGGTATGGCCCGTAGTCAGATTCTTAAATCTTCTCATGTCTTCGTGTATCGGGTAGATCAACCGGTTATGGTAGCCGATGGCACGGTTTCCGGCCACGTTAGCAATAATATTGATTCTCATTGGTCTGGTCTTGAAAGTTGAATACTATAGGGTGGTTTCCTGTCATGAGCTTTTCATGCAGGATGGTTATACGGACACTTTAGCAGAGATGTGCGGCCATGGATTATAATCCGTTAATTCGAAATCCTCATATTTGAAGTCAAAGATGCTCTTTACATCAGGGTTGATATGCATGTGCGGTAAGGGACGTGGAGTACGGGTCAATTGTAATCTGGCCTGTTCGATATGATTCAGATACAGGTGTGTGTCACCAGTTGTAATAATCAGGTCCCCGAGTCCCAAGTGGGTTACCTGCGCCGTCATCATAAGAAGCAGAGCGTAAGAAGCGATGTTGAAAGGCAATCCCAGGAACGTATCTGCCGAACGCTGGTAGAGTTGGAGGCTCAGCCGGCCATCGGCGACATCATACTGGAAAAGGCAGTGACAAGGTGGCAGTGCCATTTGTTCGACATCAGCAGGGTTCCAGGCGGTGACGATGAGCCGCCGTGACTCCGGGTGGTCTTTGATCTGCTGGATGACGCGTGAGATCTGATCAATGGAACCGCCGTGATAATCCGGCCAGGCCCGCCACTGATGGCCGTATACAGGTCCTAAGTCGCCGTTGGGGTCAGCCCATTCGTTCCATATCTTTACTCCATTTTCCTGCAGATAGCGTACATTCGTGTCTCCTTTCAAAAACCAGAGAAGTTCGTAAATAATGGATTTGAGGTGGAGTTTCTTGGTGGTCAGCAGAGGGAATCCATCATCCAGGTGGAATCTCATCTGGTTGCCGAAAATAGAAAGGGTACCAGTGCCGGTACGATCGTCTTTTTGTACTCCTTCCGTCAGAATACGGTGGAGGAGGTCGAGATATTGTTTCATATATTGATTACTTTGTTATTGATGTTCTGGATATGAGTGCTTTTGATCTTCCATTCTTTCGGATAGAGATTGTTGATACGGTGCCCAATATTTTTAGCAAACCCCAAAGGGAAATCTTTGTAGCAGATGAGAACAATCCCCGTGGGGCAACCGGTCACAGGCATCAGAGCTTCTCTCCGCAGATAAGTGATAGCCTGGGAAGCATCGACATTGATCCTGAAATAGTTGTTGTCTGAAAACAGAGATAAAGCTTTTGAGATGTCAGGGATCCTTTCCTTCCCCTTTTGTTCATCCGGGCAGATTCCATGAGAAAGGACCTTCAGATACTTCTCTGTCTTCTTTTCGATGCTTCTCCATGAGGGTGCCCCAGCCGTCAGTGCAGAGGCCCCGCGTTTTTTCAGTATTGCAAGGAACAGTCCTTCACCCTTTGTCCTGCCGGGGATGAAGCGATAGACGGGGAGAGCGGCGGAGGCATTTGTGTGAGGGTAAAGGGCACCAGTGATCTTCCATTCCGGCTGTGTAGTAACGGGAATGAAGTCGGCTCCGAGTTCCGAAGCGATCCACATCACGTTCTTTTCATCCTCCTCAGCATTGAAGGTACAGGTAGAGTAGACCATTAAGCCTCCTGGTTTCAGGCAAGGCCAGATGTCGCTTACGATGTCCCGTTGAAGGGTCTGGCAGCGTCCGATGTTGGCGGAACTCCATTCGTGAATGGCCTTCTCATCCTTACGGAACATACCTTCTCCCGAGCACGGTACGTCCGTCAGGATAAGGTCAAAATGAATTCCGCTTTTTTGATAGTCTTTCGCTGCATTATTGGTGACGATAATATCCGGATGCCCGAATTTCAAGATGTTCTCGTTCAGGATCTGTGCACGGTTATGAATAGGCTCATTACTGAAAAGGATGCTCCCCTGAGGCAAGGCGCTCATCGCACAGGTAGTCTTTCCCCCTGGGGCTGCACAGAGGTCCAAAGCAGTCACAGGTTGATGAATGACCTGCCGGAGCACATGGTCCAGAAACATGGAAGAGGCTTCCTGCACATAGTAGACCCCTGCATGAAGTAACGGATCGAAGGTGAAGGCCGGCCGGTCTTTCAGGTAGATCCCGTTTCTGCACCACGGGACCATTGAGTCAAGAGAGGGAATATCTTTTACGTTCAGCATATATTTGAAAGGGTTGATCCGGATGCTTACCGGAGAAGGCTGGTCCAGTCCGTCCTTGAACTGACGGTATAGATGCTCCCCCATTAATTCACGGGTATAACTCTCGAATGCCTCTGGTAATTCCATGTTTTGCCGTTTTCCTTGCAAAAATACTATTTTTTTCGTTCCTTTGCAACTAAATCACTACTTGTTGCATCTAACAGTTAGAAAATAAAAATAAAAGGATATGAAAAAATTTTGGATTACGTTTATCATGCTGATGCTTACATTCAGCTTTTCGATAGTTTCGGCTGCCCCCCGGCATCGCCATCATCCCCAGTTGGAGGCGACAGCTCCTGCTTCAAGGCATGCGAGTCCTACCCCGGTAAACAGTAAGGCAAATTCATCTAACCAGTCGATGGATGCTTATTCCGATACGACCTCTGCGGCAGATGCAGATGATGAGGATTCTGTGGAAGAGGCTTCTGATTCGAACCAGAGCAATGATAATCCGAATCATACGATGATTTACTGGTTTGATAAAGTGATGGGAGGCACGGTAGGGGTCGGCGGAATCCTGTTTGCCATGCTTGTGGTCATCCTGGTATTTCTCTTTCTGACTTCCCCGTTAATTGTCATCGCATTGATTGTATGGTGGCTTATCAAGCGAAAAAACAAGCGTATGGACCTGGCGCAGAAAGCCATAGAAAACGGGCGACCGATTCCGGAATCTGAGATACCTGTTGAGAAGCAGTCTGATAAATAT
>DHOX01000013.1:19849-37684 GCA_002409785.1 Prevotella sp. UBA5379
TGTTAAAACGGGGCGCAAGGAATGGGTTCTTAGGCTTGGGCCTGATGATGATGTTCTGGTTCTGGCATGCTCCTTTCCTGGCCGGCATAGCAGCTCTGGTCTTTATCTATGGTGCCGGACAGGCATTCATTGCCTGGGCTTCGATGAAAGATGCGCTCCATTTAGGGGGTGATAAAGAGCAGAAGGCTGGTAATGCATCTCAGAATCCTCAGGATCATACGGAGGCTGAGGGTAAGATGGCAGGTGATCAGGATGACTCTGCGGCATCTGATGCTGATCAGGGTGAGCGACAGGGTGCTCCTGAAGGAGCTGAACCCAATGAGAATGAGCCCATAGAAAAGGAGCCTTCTGAGAAGGACTAAATGCTGAAAGTATATATCTGTGGAAGTTCTGAAACTCACTCATATTGAAAAAGTTTGATGATATCTCTCTCGTCACCAGGGTGGCGGTACTTCATGACAACCGGTCATTTGACCGATTGGTCGTGAAGTACCAATCTCCCGTGAGGCGTTTTTTCTTGAGCCAGACGTTCGGAAATGGCCCGCTGAGTGATGACCTGGCTCAGGAAACCTTTATCAAAGGTTATCTGAATATCCGGAAATTCCGGGGGCTGTCTCATTTCTCCACCTGGCTTTACCGGATTGCTTATAATGTCTGGTATGATTATTGCAGGCGTCATAAGATGACGGATGACCTCGATACCCCACAGGTTAACAGACAGGTGGGAGAAAATGGTGACCGGAACTTGAATATAGATCTTTATAAGGCCCTTCAGATCTTGACGGAAAGGGAACGGCTCTGTATCACTCTCCAGTTGATGGAAGGGCAACCTATAGAAAGAATCTCAGAGATTTCCGGGATGAAACCGAATACGGTTAAGTCTCATCTCTTGAGAGGTAAGGAAAAATTAGCTAACTATTTAAGACAAAATGGATATGACAGAAAAGGATGATCGCTTGGTAAACCGGTTCTTTGCGGAGCATTCTGGACCTGTTTCTGATAAAGGCTTCTCCGAAAGGGTGATGAAAAATCTCCCTGACCGTGCCTGGTGTCTCAGTCGGATATGGGGTGTTTTATGTGTGATGGCCGGTATTATTTTGTTCGTCCGGGTAAGAGGATGGGAAATATTGGGAGCTGTGTTTCAGACTTCTTTTCTCCATGGCTATCATCTGGTGTCGGAAAAGATTGCCCACATCAAACTCATGGAGCTGTTGTCCCGTCTGGACTTGTCCGTGCATACCCTGGTGATGCTCCTGGCAGGTGTCGTCACCGTCACGCTGGTGTTACTTTACAATGTCCTTATGGACGAGAAAGAAAATAAGCGTAAAGGGGTATCCTAATTCATTACGGAGGTAGAGGGCGCAGAGCGTCAGTGATACTTTAATCTGAGAGAGGATCCGTCATCTTTGATGATAGATCTCTCTCATGATTTCCCTGCCGACTGAAATCCGATAATGGTAAGGGTCGTAGAAATTATGGTAATTGTCCATGCGGAGGTGTTTACGGTCAGCATAATTATAAACCACGTTGGGGCCGAAGATAGAATGGAGAATGGCCAGGTCTTTCGGGTTCATCATCTGCTCTTTGAAATTAGGACTGATCACCAATTTCAAGTCGGTATGGTGACGCTGGCAGATAGACTTGATCATTCTGAAGTTATGAATCTGTATAGAAGAGATCATCGGTGGTTCTAAAGTAGGCCGATAGTGCCGGTCCATTGCTTTCTGCCAGAATTTCTGTCTCCAGTAATTTTCCCCACATTGACTGATCCTTTTTTCCTGCGGGAGGATGGCATCATTGGTATACCTGGTACATTCCGGCACATAGTCATTGATGATACCCCTTTCCTGTTCAGTGAATTTTCCGGCTATCAGATATTTAATGTAAGGGATAAGAAACTTAGGTGTGAAGAAACCTTGCAAAAAGGTGGTCTGATAAGTAATCAGACTTTTATGTGAGACATCAGGAGGCATGATGTGCATGAAATCATTCTTGGGTGCATCATTTGCAAACATCGGGACTTCTGTTATGATCAACAGGTGCTTGATGGGCTGTCCGGATTGCTCATTGAGTGCTTCCAGCATCATGCTTAAATCTCCTAATCCTACGGAGTTGCTATACATCCTATAGGGATGCGCATGAATGTACTTGTTCCAGATGTTGCAAGGGAATGCTTTAGTACATGAGGCTCCGATGATAAATGAGTCATAATGCATTTGGTGCCGGTATTCCTTATATTTCATCCATGAAACTTCTCCTTCATTCTGACAGACCGGATCATGGTCATAATCATGGTAGTTTCTGACCACCATGAAGGGATCCTTGACCATGTAGATGATGATAAGCAGAATGAAAGGTGTGGCAAGAGCCAGGCATTTTAGGTAAAAAGCAGCTATATTCTTATTTTTCTTCATGATTTCAGAATTGGATATAAATGAAATTCTCCACGCCGAAGGCTCCGAACAGGAAAATGATCACCGCAATGCCTGCGTAGAGTATCCACCTTACCGGAGCTTTCAGGTGTTCGGTCCAGTTGATGAGGCTGTGGCGGGAATTCAGGTATTCTAATATGAACATGATAACCGTTGCGATGCCGAAGACGATCCAGTAGAAATCTGACATCCCTAGTCTGAGCTCCTTGATGGAATCGTTGAACCCGTCAAACAGATGACGGTAGACATAGAATACATCACTTATTTTTCCGACACGGAAGAAAAGCAGTGACAAGGCGAAGAGCAGGTAAGTGCGGATAATCATGATCAACTTCCATGTCTTTTCACCGATTCGCTTTTTGGCCCGCTGGCGTGCCTTTTTTGTTAATGTCTCATAGATGATGACAATACCCTGGAAGAGTCCGTAAAGAGCAAAAGTCCATCCTGCCCCGTGCCAGACACCGATAGCGATGAACGTGACTAACAAGGAGATGTACAGGCCTTTTTTGCCATACCTTCTCAGGGTGGCATCAAGAGGGGTGAAGACATAATCGCGTACCCAGAAAGAGAGTGTCATGTGCCAGCGCCGCCATAGTTCACCTGTAGACTGGGAAACAAAAGGACGGTTGAAGTTGGGGTGAAACTCGAACCCGGCCATTCTTCCGAATCCTATGGCCATAGCGGTATAACCGGCAAAATCGGCATAGAGTTGAATAGGATACAGGAGAGTAGCCGTCAGGAGTTGCATCCCGGAGGCGATGCGCACGTTGTCCAGCACCATATTAAGGGAGGGAGCGATACGGTCTGCAATGACGAGTTTCAGGAAAACTCCCCAGGCTACGAGTTTCAGTCCCCGTGTAACCTGTCGGTAAGAGAAGGGCTTTGCTGTTTTCAACTGTGGCAGCATGTCACGGCCTCTCTCTATAGGTCCGGAAAGAAATTTCATGAACAGCATCATATATAGTGCGAAGTCCCAGAAGTCATCCTCCGGTTCTTCCTCCTCCCAGAAGATCTCTATCAGGTAAGACAATGCCTGGAAAGTATAGAAAGAGATACCTAAAGGAAATAGTGGAGACCAGTATCGGGCAATCAGCCAGAATCCGGCCAGTGCTATGATACTTGTCCATAGGATGAGAGTGCCTTTTTTAGTGTCTGGATATTTATGTATCCATTTTCCGGCGAAGAAAGTAAACAGGGTAACTCCTGCTGCTACGATCAGATAAGCCAGATGATAATACCCGATGAAAACGGCACTTGCCGCCAGGAGTATACAATGTTGCCAGCGGCGTGAACGACGAAGATAGTAGAGTATAAAAGTGATCGTCATGCATACTGCGAACGGGATAGACAGAAATTCCATGATCGCTGTTATTTCTGTTTCTGGATGATAATGTCACACATATCACCGATGGTTTTCATTCTGATGATGTCTCTCATCTTGAAGTGAATATGAAAATGTTTTTCTGTTTCACTGATGATCATCATGTTGGTCAGGGAGTCCCATCCCTCCACGTCATCGGCCGACATTCCGTAATCGAGTTGGATGCCAGGTCTCTTAAGTACCTTTGCAAGGATGTCCCTTAAGATTTCAAGTACTTCTTTTCGTTCCATTATTATTTTATGATTATTTCTTTTCTTCCAGTTTGCTGTATTGTCTATTTTTTTTACTTGCCATACACTCTCTCTTTGCAGAAGGAGAAGGATATTACGGGTGTTTTCTCCCCTTGGCAGGCGGTTCTCTTGCCCTCTGCCATTCCCTTTTGTTTTTGTGGCAAATATAAATAAAAGTTTTTATAATCAGTAGAAATTATCCCTAAATTGATGGGTAAAATCCCTACAATTTAAACGGGCTGCACAAAAGTGGTGAGCGGGAGTTTTGTGAATGTCTGATAACATCATCATTTGAATTGGTTTATAGAGATGACTCTGTTTCTTTCAAAAACCCCTATTCCTTTTTGTTAAAATTTTCTTGTAAGAAGAAGAAAAGCGGATCCGGTCATTTCCAGATCCGCCTTGTGACAGGATTGCTCCCAGTTGGTGCTCTTGAAGAATAAGGGACCTCCGCGAGCAGTTGCCTGTAAAAACTCATTGCTTGATAAGCAAACAGGAGGTCTTTCTTTTTCTGAAAGGTACAGGAATTCCATCTCTTTCAGGTATGAGAGGAATTCCTGTTTGTCGCATTTTCCTTTAGAATCTCATCTTAATGCCAGTATAAAAACTTCTTGGAGAGGCAGGACCGTAAATATAGTTGGAATCACGGTTATAACCTTTGTCGAAATCTTTTTGATAGGCATTGGTAACATTCTGAATTCCCCCGTACAATTGTAACAATGTTGCCCGGAAAAGATGAAAATCATAAGAAAGTTTTACATTGACATCCATAAAGGTTGGTGTCTTTACGGCCAGGTCTACAGGTGTACCCGAACTCTTGACATGTTGTACCAGCATGTGTCCGGTATAGGTGCCTGACAAAGATGCCGAAAAATCTTTGACCGGGGTAAAGGTAGAAGTAAAATAGCCGTATGTATTTGGAGTACGGAACATCTTCCTTTCCGCAGGAGCCGAAGTACTCCACTGTTCAGCATCATTATATTTGCTTTGCTGTAAAGTCATTCCAGCCTGGAGCTGAAACCACTGGGAAAAAGTTGCCTTGCCTTCCATATTTGTGCCCGCAACTCTGGCTCCGGTACCATTGTATCGTTCCAGAATCTTATTACCATCCGGGTCTGGCTGTGGCAAGTACCGTTCAGAAAAGACGTGAGAGAGATCAGTATAAAATCCTTCAATGAGCAGATTCGTCTGGACATTACCAAACTGGTGATAGAGATCAGCAGAGGCACTCAGGCTGTATGACTTTTCCTCCTGTAAATTATGAGCGAGGTAGATTTTGATCCTTTCGCCTCCCGAAACACTGATATGCAGATCTTCATCAAAAGTCTGGGGTGCGCGGAAACCAGTGGACAGACTGAGCCGGAAATTCATGTTATGGCTGGGATTATACCTGATATTGATCCGCGGACTGAAGATGACGTGGTTGACAAGACTGTGCTTGTCAAAGCGGCCACCGAGCAGGAATCCCCACTGGTCAGTTTTCCATTCATTTTGCAAGAGAGCACTGTAAATATTGACATACTGTTTTGTACATGTCCCGTAGCCAAGAGCATGATCTTGCAAGCCATCGAAATTGTATTCAAGTCCAGTGGTTAATACTGAAGGCATGAAAAGCAGTTTGTTGAAGTTAATCGTATACTGGCTGCCACCAATTACGGTAATGTCATGAGTTTTCCCATAAGATTTCAATGCAGTGGCTACACTTTCCGCCGAGCCATCTCCGATACCACCATAATAACTCTTCCTGTCCGTATTCTGAAATGACAGGTAAGTATTCAAATGGTTTTCCGTGACGGGTGAATAGAGGTCGAAATTAAGTCCGCCGCCATTGATGTCGTGATCTATCTGCTCTGTAATGTTCGATTCGTGAGCCGGCAAGGACAGATTATTTCCGCCACGTCGGAACTCTTTGATGTTATCATACTGGAACGAGAGTTTTGAATAGGTGCCCGTCTTGACAAAAGACCTGAAGCCTACGGTCTGCCCGTTGATAAGAGGCATTTCCGTATAGCCGTCATGGTCATAGTCAAAACCAGGTCGGTGATGGCTTTCTCCGTAAATGTAGAGTCCTGTCTTGCGGTCGTCACTGATAACGGAAGCATTCATCGTCGTATTGTTCTGGAAACAGCTCCTGCCATCAATAGACATAATGGAATGGCCGAATTCTGCAAAGTTGCTGACCGGCTCTTTCGTGATGATATTAATGACTCCTCCTATTGCTGAAGCGCCGTACAAAGCAGATCCACCCCCTCTGATGACCTCTACTCTGTCGATCATATTAGCAGGGATTTGCTCCAGGCCATAGACGCCGTTCAATGCGGAAAATACAGGACGGGAGTCAATCAACACTTGTGAATAGTGACCATCAAGACCGTTGATGCGGACTTGTGTGTAACCGCAGTTCTGGCAGTTGTCTTCGGTTCTTACGCCTGGCTGGAAGTTGAGTCCTTGGGCCAGACAGGTAGACTGGGTCGTATCATAAAGTTTTGAACTCAACACATTGACCAGAGCGGGTGACAGACGTTTGATAGTCTCTTCCCGGTTAGCCGAAACCACTACTTCGTCCAGCATAACTTTGTCTTCCTCCATGGAGAGATCACATTTGTTGGAATTTTCCTGAAGCAGGAGAGGTTTGCTGTAGAGCTTGTATCCCACCTTCCTGGCCAGAAGGGTACAGTTTCCAATAGGAATATTCCGTAAAATATAATAACCGGACGTATCGGTTTCCGTATTTAATGTCGTCCCTTTTATGGATATGGCAACATCTGCGATGCCTTTATGGTTTCCTTTTCTTTTTACAAATCCGGAGAGTATTGTCTTTTTAGTTCTCAATAGACTATCTATGTCCTCAGATGCATGGCATAAAATAGAGGACATAAAAAAGACAATGAAAAAACAGATCAGCTTTTTCATGTGATTTTTTTAGTTTTAATTCGTAATTTTTTATCTAATAGTGTTTAAAACTAAAAACCGGAGGACCACGTGAAAAGAAACGATGGATGAAGGGATATATGAAGGAGAAGAAGACACACGGAACCACCAGCCTGGTTATCTTCTCGTAATAAGCGAAGAACACAGTCTCCAATCCCGTTGACAAGAACAAAAAATTGCAGATCGGGCAATTTGACTCATCAGAAGAAAAGGATACTACCTGACTAGAGGCGGCTTCTGAGTGCTTTGCTAATGACAGGTGGTGGACTTCCTGAATCGTAAGAGAAAGGAAGACCAGCATGACGCCAAGCCATGCGAAGATATGTCTTCTCTTTTCCTTCTTACCCTTCATTACCTTAATTGCTAATCGTTTCTTAGACAGGAGCAAAGGTAGATAAAAATAGTGATTTTGGGAATACCCAAAAGTGGGTAATTGTATATATTAAATATTTTTATTGAAAAAACAATTAAATGGAAGACGTAATATGGAATTGAAGACAAACAGATCATCTGTTGCCGTCAAGGCCTTATGAATAAAGATAAACCGCCTCTCAGCGGTAACGGTTTACTGTTTTGGAGGAAAAGGTAGTCTGAACTTACATCCCTTTTTCCAGTTGCTGCATCCGTATGCTGTCTTGCCCTTGATGATATGACCGGTATGGCACAAAGGACAAGCCTTGCCGATGATGCTGTCGTTGACTGGGCCAGTCCAGTCTTTTTGCGTGAAAACAAGGTCACGGGCAGGGGCATGGTGTGATTCCCCCGTGATTGACTGAATCGGGGTATCCGGCTGCGGGGATGTTGCTGATTGTACCGTATGGGTTTTCCTTGCATCCGGTTTTTTCTTCTGTGTTGCCGCCTTTTTTAAATCATCTTCGGTGGTAACCGAGACAGAGCCTTGATTGTCAGCCAGTACATCGTTAACGATTTTTACGATCTGCTCCTTTAGTCCATTGATAAACGCTTCCGGAGCATATTTGCCCTGTTCGATCTCTCGCAATTTCTTTTCCCAGATTCCTGTCAACTCACAACTCTTGAGGAGATCCTCATGGATTGTATCAATCAATTCTATCCCGGTAGGTGTTGCCAGAAGATTCTTCCTTTGCCTGCGGATATAGTGTCTTTTAAATAAAGTCTCAATAATTCCGGCCCTGCTGGAAGGCCTGCCGATCCCGTTTTCCTTCAAGGCGGCGCGCAATGTTTCATCTTCGACAAACTTGCCAGCGGTTTCCATGGCCCGCAGCAGGGTAGCTTCTGTGTAGTATTTCGGAGGTGTGGTCTGCTTTTCTGTCAGGGTGGGCTGATGAGGACCGGATTCTCCCTTGATAAAAGCAGGCAGGAGATGTTCATCTGTATCTTTCTGGTTTTTCTCCTGCTCCCGAGACTGGTAGACGACCCGCCATCCCGGGTCGAGAATTTCCTTACCGTTGACTTTGAATTCTACCGTGGCTGCCTTTCCCATCACAGTTGTGGTTGCAAATTTGCAATCCGGATAAAAGACGGAGATGAACCGAAGGGCAATGAGGTCATACACATTCCTTTCAATGTCCGTGAGTCCCCGCGCCGGTTCTCCTGTAGGGATGATGGCATGGTGATCCGTTACTTTACTGGTGTCAAAAACACGTTTGCTCTTGGGCAGTTTCTTGCCGATACGTGCCGCCAGCGTCTTGATCAGATCCCTGTAGACCAGTTGCCCGTTGACCGTCACTTTGCTGATTCCGTTCAGGATACCGGGGCATTTCGGATAGATGTCGTCAGAAAGGTATTGGGTATCCACACGTGGATAGGTGGTAAACTTTTTCTCATACAGACTCTGCACGGTATTCAAGGTCAATTCAGCTGAATAACTGAATTTCTTATTGCAGTCTACCTGCAGGGATGTCAGGTCATAGAGATGCGGAGGATTTTCTGTGCCCCTCTTTTTCCTGATGTCCGTGACCGTAAATGGCTTTCCTTCGATCAGACCGAATGCTTCTTCCCCATCTTCCTTACAGTCATATTTTCCTTTGGTAGCGGTAAATAAGGTCTCCCGGTAGACCGTTGCCAGGACCCAGTAAGTTTCAGGCTTGAAGTGATCGATCTCTTTCTGGCGGTTGACAATCAAGGCCAGGGTCGGCGTCTGTACCCGGCCGATGCTCAGTACCTGTTTATTATGTCCGTATTTCAGGGTATACAGGCGTGTGCAGTTCATTCCTAAAATCCAGTCACCGATGGCACGTGAGAGTCCGGCGAGATAGAGCTGGTCATATTTTCCTTCTGATCTCAGTGTCTGGAACCCTTCTTTGATTGCCTGATCAGTCATGGAGGATATCCATAGTCGTTTTACATGGCATTTCACCTGGGCTTTTTGCATTACCCAGCGTTGGATGAGTTCTCCTTCCTGTCCGGCATCACCACAATTTATGATTTCATCTGCATGATCATAGAGCTTTTTGATGGTCTTGAATTGTTTGCGTATGCCCTCATCACTGATGAGTTTGATGCCGAATCGTGATGGAATCATAGGCAGTGCAGACAGACTCCAATGCTTCCACATAGGTGTATAGTCATCCGGTTCCTTCAGTTCACAGAGATGACCGAAAGTCCAGGTAACCTGGTAGCCGTTGCCTTCCATATAGCCGTCATGCGACTGAGTGGCACCTAAGATTCTTGCGATGTCTTTGGCTACACTTGGCTTTTCTGCTATGCAAACAATCATATTTAAAAAACGTGTTCGGGTGGCAAAAGTAATAATTTTTAGGGAATAAACAAAGGAAAAGTGGAAGGTAATCTGAAAAGGCGTCCTGATCCTTCCCTGGGGATGAGCGTAAAACGATCAAGCCTGTCCAGAAAATCCCGGACAGGCTTGTGGTGTCAGTTATGTCGGACCTTGGAGGATACGTCAGTCGTTCTCAAAGTGCAATTCCTCCATAAAACGGTTGATGACATCTGCATTGCCGGTATGTTTTCCTAAGTCCTCACTGATCTTGCAGGTATCATTATAGAAGTCCCAGGATTCCGTAATCTTGACAGCTACGAGTTTAATGACAATGTTCATAGGTCGTACTCCGTTGAAATCATTCGTGAAATGGGTGCCGATACCGAAAGAAGGTTGACAGTACTTTTGGGCAAACTCCTGGATCTTTATAGCCCTGTCCGTATCAAGGGCGTTGCTGAAGACGACCTGCTTCGTTCTGGAATCAATGCCGAAGGATTTGTATTTGTCGACGATCTTCATCAGTTCTTCCCGATTATCTCCACTGTCAATGCGGAGACCTTTATAGAGATTGGCGAAATCTTCCGAGAAGTTGAGACTGAAAATATGCCAGCCGAAAGTATCGTAGAGATAGGTTCCCAAGGCTCCACGGAAAGTGTTCCGCCATGCATTCATGGCAATGTGGTTTGCCATCTGCGGGCCATACATTCCACCTATGGCGGAAACAAACTCATGGCCCATTGTACCGATCGGGACCAGATGGTATTTCATGGCCAGGTAGACATTGCTGGTACCTACGAACTGTCCGGGCCACGACTTACTGTTATTGCAGTCCTTCATGGCACGTACCACCGTATCTTCAGCTTTCAGGGATGCACGTCGGCGAGTCCCGAAATCACTGTATATACACCCTGCACCGAGAAGACGGCTGGCTTTCTGATAGGTCTTCTTATAATAGGCATCATAATCAAAGGTCTTGTCCTCTCCGGTCATGATATAGTAAAGTTCAGAGATGATAGCCAGCACTTTTACTTCAAGGAGGATGGTGTTTGCCCAGCTCCCCTCGAAGACAACATGCAGGTGTCCTTCTTTATCTTGCCATGCTTTTACCCATTTGCGGTTATAACGGAACCCTTTTAAATAGGTGTAAAACCAGTGTGGAAGATAGTAGCATTTCTGCTTCATAAAGTCGATTTCCTCATCTGTGATGGTCACATTTTCAAGAAGGACAATCTGGTGATTCAATTCATCTGCAAATCCTTTAGGATACACCAGGTTGTCCCGGTCTTTGAATCGGTATTTGACCTGAGCCCTGGGGAAATTGTCGATGACAGCGCAGCACATCGTAAACTTATACAGGTCATCGTCTGTAAAGTGTTGAATTATCTGCTTCATGATCATAAAAATTTAATTTTGTATATATTAAAGTATCCGTTAGGATGGGGGATGAATTTTCTGATGCTATCCTGAATCTCGGTAATCTTTTGGAGTGAGCGAGAGTATGATCCCCTGTCGTTTAACCCAGAAGAGTCTGTATCGCTTTTTCAAGTGATGCCCCGCCATCCAGCGAGGGTGCATATTCTTTTAAGACATGGAATGTCTTTGCTCCATAGATCTTAATTCCGTCCCTGAGAGTATTCAGTACGCAGATGTCTCCTGCAAGACCACAGATATCGATCTGTCCTATATTCCTGTCGCGGATCAGGGATCGCAATTTCCCCGCAGAAAGGGAATTCTTGAATATGGAATATTCTTCAGCACCTTCATCTGTACCTTTGTACAGTACGGTTACCGTTCCATGAGTAGTATAAAGAGGTTTGAAAAGAGCTGGGAAAAAGGCGGCGCCAGTTGAATTCTGAACACAATGCATGGGCCATTCTCCCCCGTTTTCCTTGAAGGAGCAATGATGATAAGGATGCCAGTCCGCAGTGACGATCTTGCAGTCATATTCGCCGTCCTGTTGTAGAATATATTTACTCAGAGCATTCAGCGCCTTCGCTGCGCCCGGGACGGGTAAAGCTCCGTTGATAAAGTCAATTTGCGGGTCAATGATCAATAGCATTCGTTTCATACCAGGTATCTCTTTTTGTTGTACGGCAAGTTTATCAGTTGTGATTTCTTGTTTGTTCTTCAGTCCGTGAGAAATTCATTTATTCTCCTTGTCAGTTTCTTCCCGGAATGACCGTTAGCCGAATAGTTTAACTGGGATGAAAGGACATAACCGTAGAGAAAATGAACGGACTCCAATCGCAAAAATACAGTTTTTATTTTGAACAAGTGCATCATCCGTCTTTTTTTTCATAGTCTTGTTTAAGGTCTTGATATGTTCTTGTTGATTTTTGTAAACTCCACATATCATTATGAAAATGAATTCTTTTCGATCACCATTAATAAGTTTTTTACAGTCGTAAACGAGGATAAAAGTAAAGATTGTATGATGTTTTGTGCGAAAGATTTTTTATATTTGTAAATAATAACTGAGAACCGTTTTTCAGCTAAGTTTTATAAGATAAATGTTATGAAAGTTGGTCTGTTTATTCCTTGCTATGTAGACGCATTGTACCCTCATGTGGGAGTGGCTACGAGCAAGCTCCTTCACTATCTAGGTGTGGATGCCACCTATCCTCATGGACAGACCTGTTGTGGCCAGCCGATGGCTAATGCAGGTTTTGAGAAGATGTCAAGACCTTTGGTCGAGAAATTTGAGAGGACTTTTAAGGATTTTGATTATGTGGTCATTCCATCCGTCTCCTGTGCAGCTTTTGTCCGTTTTAATTATCCTAAGATACTGGAGCATTGCAAAGTGTCGGAGAAAGTCTATGATGTCGTTGAATTCCTTCATGACATCCTGAAAGTAAAGGCATTACCGGGGAAATTTCCTCATGTGGTAAGCGTCCATAATTCTTGTCATGGAGTACGTGAGTTAGGACTCTCGTCTCCGTCTGAACTTCCCGGCCCCAGGTTTAACAAGATCATTGATCTGTTGCATCTGGTCAGCGGCATTACGGTGAAAGAGCCGGAACGCCCCGATGAGTGCTGTGGCTTCGGTGGAATGTTTGCTGTAGAGGAACCGGATGTCTCCAAACGGATGGGAGAAGATAAACTCGCAGAACATATTGCTACGGGGGCTGAATACATTACAGGACCTGACTGTTCGTGTCTGATGCATCTGCAAGGTGTCGCCCGTAAGGAGCATAAAAATATTAAATTTAAGCATGTCGTTGAAATATTAGCAGCTGGATTATGAGTACATTACATGCAAAGAGAGCAAGGGAGTTTTTGAAAGATCCTGCAAAGATCACGCATCATGACCAGACTTTCTGGGGGATGCGGATGTCAAGGGATAAAATGGTCGCCCAAATTCCCGAATGGGAAGAACTTCGTGATAAAGCCAGTGAGATCAAGCGCCACACGATCACTCATCTGGCTGATTATCTGGAGGAGTTTTCGGATCATCTGGAGAAGAATGGTGTTCATGTGCTTTGGGCCAGGGATGCGAAGGAGTTCAATCAGATGGTCTTAAAGATTCTCACGGACCATCATGTCAAGAAGATGGTCAAGTCAAAGTCCATGATGACTGAGGAATGCGGAATGAATGATTTCCTGAAGGTCAGAGGTATCGATGTGGTAGAGACAGATCTGGGTGAGCGTATCTTACAGTTGATGCACTTGAAGCCTGCCCATATTGTGGTGCCGGCCATTCATATTACCCGTCAGCAGGTAGCTCATACCTTTGAGGAAAAGGGAATGTCACATGAAGAGGGCAATGATGATCCTACTTATCTGACCCGTTGTGCGCGCAACAGTCTTCGTAGTGAATTCCTGGAAGCAGGTGCTGGTATGACTGGTTGTAATTTCGGTGTAGCGAAGACTGGTGATGTGGTTGTCTGTACCAATGAAGGGAATGCGGATATGGCTACGTCAATGCCGAAATTGCATATCGTGGCGATGGGCCTGGAGAAGGTGATCCCCGATTATGCTTCGTTGGCTTTCTTCCAGCGTCTGTTATGCCGCAGTGCTACCGGACAACCAACGACTACCTATACTTCTCATTTTCGGAAACCTCGTCCGGGAGGAGAAATGTATGTGATCCTCATTGATAATGGGCGTAGTGACTTTATTGCCAATCCAGACCATTGGGAAACGCTGAAGTGCATCCGCTGTGGAGCCTGCATGAATACTTGCCCGGTGTACCGTCGTTCGACGGGCTATAGTTATAGTTTCTTCATCCCTGGCCCTATCGGCATTGATCTGGGCATGCTCAAAGATCCGAAAGCCAATAGCGGTAACGTCTCGGCCTGTTCTCTCTGTCTGAGTTGTGATGAGGTGTGCCCGGTCCATGTCAATCCTGGAAGTCAGATTTACCTCTGGCGTCAGCAACTGGATCATTTCGGCACAGCAAATTCAGAGAAGAAACTTATGTCATGGGGAATGGCACGGGTTTATAACAATTACTTTATGTATGATACGGCATTGAAAATGGCGCCGCTCTTGAATCATGTCCCGGAGTCAATTATCGGGAATCCGAAATGGAGTCCATGGTGTGTGGGACATAAAATGCCTGTATTCGTCAGAAAACCTTTTCATGTTATTGAGAAGGATCTGGAGAAAGAGTACGGAAAGGAGAGCACAACGAAATTATGAAAAAGGAAGAATTATTTGCCAAACTCCGTGCGAATACGCATGATCAGTTTGATATGCCGGATATGCACGTTCAAGCATTAAAATATGCAGATACCTTGCAACAGTTTATCGCGATGACGAAGTCTTCCGGAGGGAAGGCCATTCGCCTGAAGAGAGATGCTGACCTGAATGTGGCTGTTGCGGAAGCCTACCCTGATGCGAAGGTGATAGCCAGCAATCTTCCGGGGATCAAGGCAGACCGTAATCCTGACCTGGTGGAGGATGCACGGGATCTCAATGGTACTGATGTCGGTGTCATCCGTGGAGAAATTGGTGTGGCGGAGAATGCGTGTATCTGGATTCCTCAGACAATGAAAGAAAAGGCTGTGTGTTTCATCTCTGAAAACCTGGTCATTCTGCTTGATGAAGCGGATGTCGTTGACAATATGCACGAGGCATACGCCCGGATCAAAATGACGGATTATGGTTTCGGTACGTTTATCAGTGGTCCGAGCAAGACGGCTGATATTGAACAGGCATTAGTCATGGGTGCACAGGCTGCAAGGTCAGTGACGGTGTTTCTGCTGTCATAGATTTTCAGTTCTTATTGATCTATAAAATATCCCGATCAACTTGAGAACCTTTTAAGGTTGCGGTTGACCGGGATATTGTCTTTTCAGAGAAGAATCTTATTTTTTTATATAGGGATCAGTGCCCAGAACGGCTTGTGCGGCCCTTCTGGCTTTTTCACGCAAGGCATCGACGTCATCCCCCAGGTCTCCGTAACAGAGTGCCACTCCCATTCGTCTGCCGATATGTGCTTCAGGTTTGCCGAAGATACGGATACGTGTGCGGTCTTCTTTCAATGCATCAGTCAGGTTGTATTTTAATGGAGTTTTTGATTCTATCGGAGACAGGATAACAGCACTGCATCCGGTATGCTCCAGATGGATAGCCGGAATCGGCCAGCCCATGATCGCACGCAGATGCAGTTCAAATTCGTTCAGGTTCGTGGAGTGGCTCAGGGTGACCATCCCAGTGTCATGAGGACGAGGACTGAGCTCCGAGAAGACAACTTCTCCTTGTTTGGTCAGGAAGAACTCTACTCCCCAGATGCCATAGCCGGTCAAAGCTTTCGTCACTTTATCTGCCATCTCACGAGCTTTCTGAAGAGCACCTTCCGGAATATCTACGGCCGGCTGCCAACTCTCCCGGTAGTCTCCTCCTTTTTGAATATCTTCAATGGGAGGGCAGAAGAGGGTCGGCCCTTTCTTCTGGGTGATTGTCAGGAGAACGAATTCAAGTTGGAAGTCGATAAATTCTTCGATGATCACTTCTGGAATATCTCCGCGTCCTTCCTCCATGGCATCCCGATAAGCTGCTTCCAGTTCTTCCTCATTATGGACATAACTCTGGCCGTGCCCGGATGAAGACATCAGTGGTTTGACGACGCAAGGGAATCCGATCTTCTCAGCACCTGCCTTGAACTCCTCATACGTTCTGGCATAGACATACCGGGCGGTTCTGACTCCCAGTTCATGAGACGCAAGATCCCTGATGGCGCGGCGGTTCATGGTGTAGTTGACAGCACGTGCAGAAGGGACAACCTGGATACCTTGTTTCTCGAAATCAAAGAGGCACTCGGTCCGGATGGCTTCAATTTCCGGGACAATAATATCCGGATGATACTTCTTGACAGCAGCACGTAAGGCTTTTCCATCCAGCATACTGAACACCTCGTGTTCATCAGCTACCTGCATGGCGGGAGCATTAGCGTACCTGTCACAGGCAATCACGTAAAGGCCTGCCCTCTTTGCTGCGATTGTAAATTCCTTGCCCAGTTCGCCTGAGCCTAAAAGCATGATTCTTTTCATTTGCCAATATTAAATAGGTGTTATGTTTCAGATCCGGTAATCAATGGCTTCAACACCTGCTGCCATTCCGGAGTGACGGCAAGTTTACGGAGGTCTTTCTCAATGATTGTCATCATCGTTTCCGGGCTGATGCCCCGATGGTAAGCAAGATCATCAAGAGGATGAACCTCCGTTCCGAAAAGCCCGTAGTATTCGCGAAAGATCACCTCGTCCTGGGCTGTGAGCAGGTGCAGCAGGTGGTGCATGTAATGTTCCTGCTGCGCGGAAAACTTATCCGAGTTCTGCCCCAGGCGGATGAGGGTATCCTGGAATTCTTTAGAGAACTTGTCCATGTCTGTTCTTTCCGTACATGATATCGTAGTATTTCTGGTAGTCGCCGGAAGTAACCTCTTTTATCCATTTCTGGTTGTCCAGATTCCAGGCGATGGTTTTCTTGATGCCATCGGCAAATCTAGTCTCAGGGTACCAGCCGAGTTCTTTCTTCGCTTTCGTAGGATCAATGGCATAACGGCGGTCATGCCCCAGGCGGTCGGTCACATGCTCGATCAGATTATCATTGATCCAGTCCACATTGTCTGTGCCTTGTGTCTTTTTCACGGAGTCATGAAGGATGTTCCGTAGAGAAGGATCCTTAGCCATCAGGTCGTGAACGGTCCTGATGATCAGTTTGACAATGTCGATGTTCCGCATCTCATTATGACCGCCGATGTTATAAGCCTGTCCATCGCGCCCATGGCGGACGACCATATCAATTGCCTTACAATGGTCGTCTACATACAGCCAGTCGCGGATGTTGAGACCTTCACCGTAGACTGGAAGCTTCTTGCCTTCCAGCACATTGTTGATCATCAAGGGGATCAACTTTTCCGGGAACTGGTAAGGCCCGTAGTTGTTGGAACAACGGGTTATCGTGCAGGGCAGGTGAAAGGTGTCATGATAGGCTTTGACTACGAAATCAGCACTGGCTTTGCTGGCCGAATAAGGACTGTGAGGACTGAGGGGTGTCTCTTCCGTGAAATAGCCGGTGGATCCCAGAGAGCCGTAGACTTCATCGGTAGAGACCTGATGGAACCGCTTGCCCGCTTTCCAGGTAGGGTATCCTTGGGCGTCCTTGCCGGTAACCCATGCCTTCCTGGCTGCATCCATCAGGTTCTGGCATCCCAGGATGTTGACGGTAAGGAAAAGTTGAGGATCTTCAATGGACCGGTCGACATGACTTTCGGCTGCAAAGTTGATGACATAGTCGATGTCATTCTCCGTAAACAACTGATCTGCAAGCTTCCGGTCGCAAATGTTTCCCTTGACGAAGAAGCAGCGCTTATTGTCAATATCATCCTTGATGGTGCCTAAGTTTCCCGCATAGGTGAGAGCATCGAGAACAATGATCTTGATCTCATCGTCCTTATATTTCTTCAACAGGTATTTGATAAAGTTTGCTCCGATGAAGCCTGCGGCACCGGTAACTAAGTAAGTTTTCATGTTATTTGTATTTTAGTTCTATGATGATCATTTCCTTTTATAATCTGGACCGGTTCTCTCCCAGGGTGATCACTTCACAGTCAGAGAACTGATGACCTTCAATGGTGAGCCGGACCATTGTCCGTTCCTTTTGCCAACCGGTGATGCCAGCTGCTCCGGGATTGATGTGCAGGAGCCCGAGGGTCTTGTC
>DHOX01000080.1 GCA_002409785.1 Prevotella sp. UBA5379
GTTCAAAATGAAGGATCTGGAAATCAGAATGGATAACATCATCATCAACCGGCAACGTATCCTGGATAAATTTGAATCTCAAACGGACTTCCAGCCTAAAAAGCAACATTACAGCAATCCCGATACCTTGTTTCTTGAGAAAGCAATATCCTGTGTCAGAAAACATCTTTCAGATACCAATTACAATCGTGATACCTTCGCAAGGGACATGATGGTAGGCTCCTCCACCTTATATAATAAACTTCGTGCCCTTACGGGTCAGAGTATTGTCGGATTCATTACAAGTATCCGTTTAAAAGAAGCCTATCGGATCCTCAAAGAAAATCCCCATATCCCCATACAGGAACTTTCCATCAAGGTAGGATTTAACACTCCACAATATTTCTCCAAATGCTTTAAGAAAGCATTTCATGTTCTACCCAAAGACTTTACCTCACAAAAGGATAAATAAGAATGTGCCCAGACTCCATCAATCTTACAGGAGTCTGGCACAAAAAGACCTTAATAAATAAAGATCTTATAACTCCTTATGCTTCCGGGAGCACCCTCTTCTGCACGAGGCAAATAATCAAGTCCAGTAATAGTCTGCTGACCTCCCAGATCAATCACAAGAAGATGAGGAAAAGGATGTCCCTCAGTAGTACTCCAATACGTACTCTCCTGCAAGTCAAAAGCCTTCTCACCCGTATGATTGCCCATCACATCTTCACTGTCAGCATATTTAACTTTCCAGCTCTCACGGCCAATACGTTTGCCACCTGCATCCCTCAGATAAAGTTCGGCTATTGAACTTATCTCTTTCCCATCCTGGTTATCCAGAATCTGAAGAGCCATATAACGCCCTCTGGCAGGTTGTAGAAAGCGTATCATCTGCCAGCCATTTCCCGGTTTCATATTACCTGAGGCAACAGGAGTCTGTGAATTTAAATCCGGCCGATCACCCGGTTGATTATGAGCAATGGATTTCTCCAGATGCAGCTGATTCAGAATAGGGTGATTCTGCCCATAGCAGACAGGAGCCCCCTGAGGACCGACCATATCCAGAACGATCACTTCATTACGCCCCTTCTTCAGCCAGCAACCAGGAAGATAAAGTGTCTGCTGCGGTCCGATATGCCAGAACCGTCCCAACGGGTGTCCATTGACATAAACCTGTCCCTTTCCAAAAGCTTCCATATTAAGGAAGGTATCCCCAGTCTTCCTCAGCTTGAAGTACCCTCGGTAATATCCCATTCGATTCTCATCTGTTGTATTCTCCCATTCTGGGACAAGAGATAAACCCTGATGAGTCCGAAAGGCCCGAAGGGCATCCGAATAAGCATCCGGTATCGTATAACTTATCCAGTGTTCCGGCGTAAAAGTCAAGGTACCGAATTGATCAGTGCTGTTCAAGGTGACAGAACCTGTAATCCCCTTATAATCCTTGATCGCATGACCGAAATTAATCCGCCCCATTCCTTCTACCACAATCATCAGTTGGTTTTTGCTTCCATTCAGGGCAGGCAAGGCAATCGAATTTTCACCTCTCACACGATCTATCTTACCCATCCACTTGCCATTGACAAAGACCTGGCCATAATCATGAACGCCATTGACCATAAGGATGGATGGATGCTTCATACAAGGGAGATAAGTAACATAAACCATACTGCCCCATCCCATATTCATATCCTCAAAAGTCTTTATGCCAGGACTCATGCTATCTACGCCATTGACCAAAGGAACATGTTCTGTAAGCCGGAATGGAGGAACAGATATTAACCGAGCCACCGGTTTAGGAACTTTCGGGAGTTTGACGGTGCTATACTTCTGCATCACCTTCCGGAGAGCCCAGTATTTCTCAGTAGGCAAACCATATTCATTAATTGGAGCATCATAATCATAGGAAGTCACGTCCGGGGCAAAACCGGGGCTATTAGCCCCTGCCCAATGCCCGAAACTGGTTCCTCCGTGTGTCATATATAGAGAGAAAGAGATTCCCTTGGAAAGCATCTGCTCGATGCCGTTTACCATCTCACTGGCAGGACGAGTCTCATGATGTGCGCCCCATTTATCAAACCATCCACTCCAGAATTCAGAGCACATCTTAGGAGAGTTTGGACGGAGCTGACTTAAACGAGCAAACTGTTGATCAATGTTTGCACCCGTACCAAAATTCATTGTCCACAGTAAATCCGGCAAACCATTTTTCTCAAAGTTAGAACTCCAGTCACACTGAAAGAGCACCACCTTCCCCCAGTCGGTCTTCAGCATATCCCGGATGGCCCGGATATAAGGTTTGTCCACCCCATAACTGCCATATTCATTCTCTACCTGCACCATGATGATCGGACCACCATGCGCAATGGTCAGAGGAGCCAACTGCTGAGCAACTTTCTTTTCAAATATCTTTACTTGCTGCATGAAATACGGATCCTGTTCCCGTAGCCTGATATCCTTCTTTTTCAAGAGCCACCAGGGTAAGCCACCCATCTCCCATTCGGCACATACATAAGGTCCGGGACGGACAATGACATACATCCCATGCTTCTGTGCCAGACGGCAGAAAGCTGCAACATCCTTATTACCTGTAAAATCAAAATGGTCCTCCTGTGGTTCATGCAGATTCCAGAATACGTACAAGCATAAAGTGTTCATTCCTAAGGCCTTACACATCTCAATCCGGTTCTCCCAATAGGCTCGCGGGATACGCGGGTAATGAACTTCGGCAGCCTTGATCACAAACGGTTTGCCGTTAAGCAAGAAAGTGCCGTTACCAACGGCAAACGAGGAATATCCAGATCCCTTCCTGACGGTTGCCCTATGATCCGTTCGTCCTTCAAGCATTCGTACAGGAAATGCACGATCAGAAACCCGACGGCCAGGGACACCACTTTCTGCCGCTGAAGCCCAGGAAAAGCCTGAACTCATGAGCCAAAGACAACAAAGTAAAGTCAATGATAAAATCTTCTTACGTATCATAGGAAAAGTTTTATATTTAAACAACTTCAAAGAATCGACAAAGTTACTTATAATTTCCGGATTTGCCAAATCCTATTTTTCAGATATTCACTTTTAAACTCTATGGAACCTCTATCTTAATAAGAATTACATTTCTTTTGCCCTTTATGAGAAAAGATGTAATTTTGCAAACGAAAGATGAAAATCAACCATCAAACTAAAGGATATATTTTTGGAGCTATATCTGCTGCAAGTTACGGAACCAATCCTCTCTTCGCTCTGCCCCTCTATAAATCGGGCATGGGCGTAAACTCTGTATTGTTTTACCGTTACACCATCGCCGTCGTGTTTATGTCACTATTAATGGTGTTCCACCATCTTTCCTTCCGAATCAGCCATAAAGATCTGACCAGGTTAGTCATTATGGGACTCCTTTTCAGTTTGTCCTCCTTATTTCTTTTCTCCAGTTACGACTATATGGATGTAGGGATAGCCTCAACCATACTTTTCGTTTATCCCATATTAACCGCCATTATGATGACCGTGTTTTTCCATGAGAGAATGACCCTCACCACGATCCTGTCCATCAGTCTTGCAGTCATTGGCATCTCCATGACCGGAAAAACGCCCAATGGAGAATTACTAAATTTCACCGGATTTTCCCTCGCTTTTCTTTCAGCAGTCAGCTATGCCTGCTATATTGTCGGCTGTGACAAGACATCATTGAATAAATTACCCAATTTGAAACTTAATTTCTATGCCATCCTCTTCGGGTCCTTACTATACATTATCAATCTCCATGGCTGTACCCGATTACAACCTATTCCACAACCAAGTCTCTGGATAGATGCTATCGGTTTAGGCATCTTCCCGACCGTCATCTCCCTTATTTTCCTGACTAAGGCCATTAAGTATATCGGTCCTACCCCAACTGCCATACTTGGAGCATTGGAACCGATCACTGCCCTTATCATCGGTTGTTGTGTTTTTGGTGAAGTCCTTACCACCAGAATTATTATCGGTATCATACTGGTCCTCACCGCAGTTATCCTGATCATTGCAGGAAAAGGAAAGGAAATCAGTCTGGTATATAGAATAAAAATCAATCGTAAAAAATAAATCCCCATCCCTTTAAGTTGCTTATTCTTCTTCATTTATTATAAAACATATCCTCTGTAAGCAAGATTATCCCCATTCCTGTATTTAATAAACAAACAGATAAAACAGGACGCCTTGTCTTATAGACCATATATGGGGCTTCCTCCTTCTATAAAGGACAAAGGTCATATTCGAATCACTATAAAAAAGACATCTTCCTTGTTTTTAACTGTAAATGTCCGTAACTTTGCAGTCTAATCAAGGAAAGCGTCCCACTCATCACTAAAGTTTAGATACTAACGTCAATGGATCTTTATAAAACTCAGAGTAAAAAAGTGACAGATAATATTTTAATCAGCATTATTCTCCCCGTTTACAATGCAGAAAGATATATCAAGAAATGTCTGTTATCCATCCAGAATCAAACCTACCGGAATTTAGAAATCATTATCATCAATGACGGTTCTGAGGACAACAGTATTCAGATTTGTCAGGAGATTGCCAAAGATGATCCCCGCATCTCCATCCATTCACAAAAGAATGGAGGATCCAGCTCTGCCCGTAACCATGGACTAAACCTGGCAACAGGTGACTATATCTATTTTATAGATAGTGATGACTTTATCAGTCACACGTGCATAGAACGTCTTGTTCAATTAGTTTTCAAATACCCTGGTGTAACCATCGTACAAGGAGGAGTAAAGACAGACCATCAGCCATCACCTCGAACCTATAACAGAAAATATACACCAGAATACTCGTCTGACAGAAAATGGATCAAGAAAGCTATTTTGCGTCGTAAACCGATCCCGGTAACGCCATGGAATAAACTTATCCGACTGGATTTTATTCGCAAGTACGATTTATATTTTATAAATGGTGTCCGGCATGAAGACGAAGCCTGGACCTATCATCTAGCAAAGCACGTCAGGACCATTGCTTTTTATTTTGAAGATACCTACTTCTATAATGTGAACAATCCCAATTCTGTCATGCATTTATGTCATAGGTTAGATGCCCATTCATGGATAATTATCCTTGACAATTTCATACAGAATATTGATCCCTTTTGCAAGAAAGCACAAAAAAAACTGATCTTCCACTTGTTGCGAAAAATATATCGTGAATGTGAGATCAGCTACAGGCCAGACCTTATCAGACTTTTCCACCAAATGGCTCAGAAAAGCACCTTTGCAGAACGATTGGGTATCTATTACTTTTTCTTCACTCAGAAAGACCTTTGTAAATATATGCATCTGTCATCTCGGAAAGATAAGTTATAGAAAGATTATTTTTCTATTTGATGATAACTGCTATTAACTAAAAGAAATACCCTGTTTAAATATAAACACAATGATAAAAGTCAGTCTTGTCATTTCAACTTATAACTGGAAAGAAGCTTTATATTTAAGTTTGTTAAGTGTTTCCAGGCAAACACTATTACCCTATGAAGTGATCATTGCTGATGACGGGTCACGACAGGACACTACAGAAATGATCAACCAGATCAAGCCACATTTGCCTTTCAGACTCAAACATATATGGCAGGAAGACAAAGGCTTCCGGAAGACCATCGTTCTGAATAAAGCCTTTGCCGTTTGTGAAGGTAACTATATTGTCCAAATTGACGGTGATATTATCCTTAACAGGCATTTCATCGCCGATCATGTATCGGAAGCCCGTCCGGGCTATTATGTACACGGCAGCAGAGGAAAGTTTTCTCAAGCATTGACCGATAAATTCCTGAGGGAGAAAGATTATCATTTCTCTTTCTTCTCAGAAGGCGTGCATCGTAAGTTGAATATTCTTCGTTGTCCTTTACTCACCATTTTCTTTTACTATTATAAGAAAAACAAGAAAGAACGAGGATGTAACATGGCTTTTTGGAAGAAAGATGTTTTTTCCGTTAATGGCTATGATGAAAGGATCATCGGCTACGGATTCGAGGATATTGATCTGCCGGCGCGTCTTCGACGACTTGGCATTAAGAAACGACTGGTCAAGTTCAAGGCTATTGAATACCATTTAGAACATCCCGCGGCAAACACGAAAAAAGACATGAGTGCCAACCAGAAAATATTTGACTCAAACAACGCCCTCAGCATAATAAGAGCCCCCAAAGGTATAGATCAATATCTGTAGAATCCCACTGCAGAAAACAACAGAAATACTTATATACGAATCATGAAGTTAAAATCAAGAATTAAATCTTCGGAACCTGAAGATGCACGAGAAGAATTTCATAAAGATGAAAGACGACATGCCAGGCAAGAAAAGATCAACAAATGGTCCTCCCGCCTATTTGTCCTGATAGCTATTGCAATCCTTGTTTTTGCCTTATATGCTTACTTTATTGACAAACCGGATACGATAAACGGAGAATTTACCGTTCAGCCCAAATAAAAGAATTGCTTTCATGTAATAGGTATCCCTCATTGCGGAAGAAGCCGTCCAGAGGATAGTATACATGAAAGATTTTTTTACCCTTATATATTTTTAAGACTCAAATTAGTTTTTGATATTCCTGCAGCATCTGGTGAGCTAAATCCTGATTTTCAAAGCGTTTCACATAGCTCATGCTACGGCCTATACTCTGCTGGCGGAATGAAGCATCACCTAAAAACAAGGCAATCCCATTTGCCATACCTTCATCATCATCAGGAGCTACATAGAGATTATCCGGACCTCCAGCCTCTTCCAGGCACGACCCGGTACAAGCCACGACAGGCAGGCCACTCTGGATGCCCTCTATGACGGGAAGGCCAAAGCCCTCATAACGCGACGGGTAAACGAAGACTGAAGCCAATTGATAAATAGCAGGCAAGTCTTCATTAGGAATATTATGCATGAACCGGACACGACTTTCCAACTGATGCTTTATGATGAAAGCCTGCACTTCATCCACATATTTGGTTGCCTTGCCGACAATGACCAAAGACAATGATTCAGGAAGTCTCAATAAAGACTTGACGGCTAACAAGACATTCTTTCGCTTCTCTATGGTTCCAACATTCAGGATATAACGATCAGGCAACTCATATTTAGTCTTTATACGCTGCTTCTCACCTTCACTTACTTTTGCCTTGAACTGTGTGCCACAACTCTGATAGATCACATCTATACGGTCCTCCGGGAAATGGCTGTAGGCAAGAATATCCCGCTTTGTACACTCGCTTATAGCTACCATACGTGAAGCCTCCCGGCAGGTAACATAAAATTTACGGGCGTAGATTTTTGCATCAATCCAATGATAATACTCTGGATGCCGCAAGAAAATGAGATCATGGACCGTTACGATTCCCGGAATGCCCGCTTTATGCAGTCCATGAGGCAACTCTCCTGACAGGCCATGAAACAGATGTACCTTATCCCGTAATAAATCCTTTACCATTCCTCCGGCACGCCAAAGATCACGACGAATACGGCAATGCATGGAACGAGGAAAGATAAAACTTATATTCTTAGCAGGCAGGATCTGCGCTTTCAGATCCTCTCTGCCTTCGCAAGGAGAATACAATCTGAACTCTGTATCCTTATCAGCCTTGATCAGTGCATTGACAAGATTACGGGAATAATTTCCCAGACCAGTGTCATTGCACATCATACGCTTAGCATCATAGCCGATGATCAGATGTCGTTTCGTCTCCATGTCCAAATATTAATCCAGCATATATCTACAATCAATTACCGGTTTGTCCGTCATCGAATGAATCGACTTAAAATCATTCCATGCCGTCACAATAACCAGAATATCAGCCTCTCTTAAAATATCCTGATAACGCTTGTAATAGACCACCGGAAAATCATAATGCTTCTTGAATTCTAGATTCGCTACAGGATCATAGACCAGAATGTGTTTATAGCCTTGTCCCAACAATTGACGGATAATCTTGGCACTTGGAGTATCCCGCACATCATCAGAACCAGGTTTGAAGGATAAGCCCAATAAGGCAATTTTTGTGTCCTGTCCCTTCTCACCAGCGACTTTTATAATACGTTTGGCAATGAAAGCAGGCATACCGTCATTTGTGGCAATGACATTCTTCAGGATCGGAGCATCAGCCCCCGCAGCCCTTGCAATCGCATAAAGAGCATTCGTGTCCTTAGGCAGGCAATAACCACCATAGCCACAACCTGGATACACGTATGAAGACATCGGTGCTCCTCCCCATCGCTTGTCCATGTGCAGGATATGAAAGGCCTTGGCAACATCAATATTACCGATTGCATCTGCAATGACTGACATCTCATTGGAATAGCTGATGAGGGTTGCCAATAAAGTATTGGATAAATATTTAATGAATTCACCAGTGCTCAAGGAAACACAAAAAATCGGGATATTAGTTGAAGCGTAGACTTCCCGTAGCCTTCTTTCAGATTCCTTATCAGAAATGCCAAGTACGATACGGTCAGCATTCATAAAGTCGTCCCAGCAATGTCCCTCACGTAAGAATTCAGGATTATTGGCTATTCCTAAATGTATTTTACCAGAAGCAGGATCATATCCTTTCTGTTCGCCGACAAAAATCCCTCGTTGCCTAATATGCGGAACAATCCGATTCTCGGTGGTAGAAGGTGGAATTGTGGACTTTACGACCAATACCCGGAAACGATCATCCCGGATCAAGTCTATGGTCTCGTCTATTGCATTGAAGAGATAGGTGAGGTCTGCCTGTCCATCCTTGCCATAGGGAGTCCCCACACAATAGTAGATACAATCACTTTGAGAAATGGCCGCACCTAACCCATCAGGTGCGATGGGATGAAAATGATGGTTCAAGTGCCTTTCAAGAGCCTTATCCAGTCCTCTTTCCAGGAAAGGCAAATGACCAGCCCTGATCGTATCAAGCCGTTCCATATCCATCTCCACACCATAGACCGTATGTCCATATTCTGCAAATCCTAAAGCCGTAGTCAGTCCTACAAAGCCTAATCCAAATACTGTAATTACCATCTCTTCTCTTTATAAGTAATAAAGGTTATCTTTACCATTGATATTCCCGCTCCTTACTTTCCTTGATGAAAGTAAGAAAACGCCGTACCCCTTCATCAACTGAGATACTGGGAGCATAACCCAGAATACGGCGAGCTTTAGCAATGTCCGGACAGCGGCGCTGTGGATCATTGGTCAGGTATTCCTTCTCGTGAGAAGTAGCATAGATCACCTTTCCGGTATAACCAAAAATGTCCCGTCCGGCAGTGACATAGATCTCCGCCAGTTGGGAAATGCGAATTTCCGGCTGATCCATCCCTATATTAAAATAGTCATAAGTTCCATGTAATAGCACCTTCAGATAGCCACATACCGCATCAGCGATATAGCAGAAAGTACGTGTTGGAGATCCGTTGGAAAGAATCTCAATATTCCTGTTCTCTTTAATGTCAAGGGCAAAATCAGCGGGTACGCGCTTGTCGTTAATCTTCATCCCCGGGCCATAATTATTGAAGGGCCTTACCACATCAACAGGCATATTGTAACGTTGTGCAAACAGCATGCACATTGTCTCACCAAAACGTTTCGATTCATCATAGCAAGAACGAGGTCCCGTAGCACACACATAGCCATAATAGTCCTCAGAGGTAGGAACATGAGCAGCATCAGGATTACCATAAAGCTCACTGGATGAATAAAACAGGAAACCTTTGATCGGCTTATCCTTATAGAAGTCAAGAAGTGACCGAAGTCCCCAGACATTCGCGTCAAGGGTCTCAATCGGATATTTCCGATAAAAGACAGGAGAAGCTATTGAGGCCATGTGAATGATAAAGTCCGCCTGTTCCGCACCGTCAATATCTTCTATCTTATCTTTGATAATATCAAACTTACGAACATCAAACAAAGGGTTTTTCTTCAGATGATCAATCCAATCAGGATAGCCCAGCATGAAATTATCCAGTCCGATTACCCGTTTCAGTCCCAAAGTTTCAGCCTTAGCCTGAAAGAAATTCATATAATAATAGCCCAGGAATCCAGCACAACCCGTAATCAGAATGGTAGCGCCATTCAACTTTTCTTTTTCCTGAGTGGACAGACCATTCAAAGTATGGTCAAAATCTTTTTCCAATATCGTCATTAGCGTAAGTTTTTATAAATCAAATGGATTAAAGGATCAATATTTACCCGTATATTCCCGATAAGGCTTATTCAGATCAAGATAAAAGAAATTATGCTGACGCTGATGCTCACCATCAGGGATTTTCATATAATCACCATAGATTTGAGTAAGATATTCATCATACCGCTTAATGCCCTGCAATTTTCTCCCCTCAAAGAGATAAGGACCATAGACGCCATTGATCTCTTTCTTCATCACCCCACGTAGTCCATCCGTATAATCTGCTGCCAGCGTGCATTGATGATAATCATATTTAGTCAGCAGATGACGGATCCTCTTCTGTAATCCCTCCATGGTAAACAGGCGGCGGATCAGCAAAGGTATCCAACTGCTCAAGCCATGGCCATGCTTATACGGATCCCGATGAACCAGATACAGAGCCTGCTTGTAAAATTCATAACGGGCATACTGACAGTGACGGGCAAGCCTGTTGCTGGGTACGGCATCCAAAGGAAAGACATCTACATAGACCCCGCCCAGGTACCTGAAATAGGGGCGTTCGATAAGCGTTGTCTCAGCATCCTGAATCTTACCGAAAGGCAAAGGATAATCAGGATCATTCTCAGCACACACAAATTCATACTGCTCAGGAAGCCATTCCTTGGAGTGCAGGATAAACTGTTCATAGTCCGGCCGAGGCATGAGCACATCCATATCATCATCCCACGGGATAAAGCCATGATGGCGTACAGCTCCAATAAGAGAACCTGCAAACATCCCATAATGCAATCCATGTTCCGACAAAGTCTTGTCCAAAACGGTAATAATATCAAGCATGCGCATCTGCAGAGGCCTTATTTCATAGTTTGCCATATTAATATTCTATTTTTCAGAAGAATAAGGTTGTGTCCAGGGAGTATGCCCTTCATCCCATAAATGATTCAGATAATCCCGGTCACGGACAGTATCCATACATTGCCAGAATCCCTCATGCTTATACACGGCCAATTCACCCTCTCTGGCCACAGATTTAAGAGGTTCTCCTTCAAAAACGGTAGAATCGTCCTGTATATAATTGAAGATCCTCGGACTCAGCACAAAATAGCCCCCATTAATCCAACCCTGATTCACCTGAGGCTTCTCCTTAAAGCTATGAGCAATATTGTTCTCGTCAATCGAAAGCTCTCCAAACCGTGCTGTAGGGTGCACAGCTGTGACCATAGCCAGTTTTCCTGATTGATGATACCGGTCCACGAGTTCCCGAATATTAACATTAGACACTGCATCACCGTATGTAAGCATGAAGTTTTCGTTCCCTATCAGATCTTTCAGACGGAGAATTCGGCCACCCGTCATTGATCTCTCACCCGTATCCACGAGAGACACTTTCCAGTCCAACGGTCTTTCTTTGATATAAGAGATATGATTTCCATTTAAATCAATCGTAAAATCATTACTTAAGGTATAATATTGAAGGAAATAATTTTTGATCACATCCCCCTTATAACCTAATGCAATAATGAAATCCTTATAGCCATAGGTCGAATAATGCTTCATGATATGCCAGAGAATAGGCTTCCCTCCTATCTCCACCATCGGTTTGGGAATCAACTTCGTGTATTCCGACAAACGAGTTCCGAATCCTCCTGCTAAGATCACAACTTTCATGGATAAGATGATTTTATTTGATAATATTCATTTTAACTTTCATATTCTCTGATTCCATCTCTTACAGGTAAAGCCGTTATTGTCTTTATGACAGTTGATTGATAATAGAGCAGATCAATTCAACATCAGCATCACTCAACTCTGGATGCATTGGAAGAGAAATGATTTTAGAATAGACCTCTTCCGTCACCGGCAACGAATAATCCGTTTTAAAATAAGTCAAAAGATGATTTGGACGATATTGAATACCATACTGAATATCATGTTCCGAAAGTTGTCTGATCAGTTCGTCGCGCTTTCCATTCAGGATCAGGACCGGAAAGATATGCGGTACGATCTCATCGTAATTCATGGGAATAAGGCGGACATCTTCATTATGACAAAGCAGACGGGTATAAAGTTTGGCAACATGCTGCCTTCTAGGCGCAAACTCCTTTTCAAAGCGCGAGAGTTGCACACGGCCGATAGCAGCAAATATATTACTCATGTGATAACGATACCCCTGTGCGACGACATCAAAGACATAGCTGCGCTGTCCCTTATAACGTTTTTCAGAATCTTTCATGACTCCCAGCAGACGAGCATCACTCACTGCATCAATGACCTTTGGATCTGCCGTAAAGACAGCCCCTCCTTCTCCTGACGTGATATTCTTGATGCCATCAAAACTAAAACAAACGATATCACCTGTCGAACCGGTCAATTGTCCATTATGACGACAGCCGAAGGCGTGCGCTGCATCCTCTATCAGACGGAGATGATGCTTGCGGGCAAACTCCCGGTACTCATCCATAGAAGTCAGATTACTGGCAAAATAAACGGGTAACAGTACTTTTGTCCGAGGAGTAATCCGGTGTTCTGCATCGTTCAGATCCAGCAAAAGGGATTCAGAATCAATATCACAACTTACCGGTTTACATCCTGCAGCTGTGATCGCCTGATAGGTAGCAACAAAGGTAAAGGAAGGCACCAGCACTTCGTCCCCAGGGTTTGTGACCGCCTGGATGGCGAGATGCAATGCAGCCGTGCCACTATTCACACAGATACATTTCATGCCTCCGCCAATATAATTTTCCAGATCTTTCTCGAAGAGTCCTACAACTTCACCCATGCCCAGATAACCAATATCATTGATGACATGAGCTACAGCAGCAGATTCTGCTTTTCCGACAACCGACTTTGATAATCTTATCATTTCAATATTTACTTATATCTTTTACACCTTCTTCGCAGAGGATACCATCATGTCTTCATTTTACTGATGCAAACTTACTTAAAATTATTAAGATAAAGACCGGATAGCATGAAAAAAAACAATTCAACAAGACTTTCCAATTCTAAAGGTTCTTTTTTATAGATTTCTCCAAATGTAAGATTCAAAAATCAGTCTTTAAAGAAAGACCATTATCTATATTTCTCCGCAAGAACTACCCTTCTCTAAAGACTAAAGGGTTAAGACACCATCCAGCGCCGTTCTCAAATAATCCCCCTTCCGAAGTCTCTCACTAATGCGGTATACATTCCTGCGCATCTGAAACATCTTCTGTGAAGACAACTCAGAAAGGAGCTCATTCAACTCAGACAGGTGATCGATGCAAATACCTATTTTCTCCTTCTCTACAATGGGCGCCACAGCCGCTTTCCTCCAGACAATGATGGGCAATCCTGCCCGAAGATAAAATGATACTTTATGAGGACTGTTCCAACGAAGGTACTCCCCAAAAGAACCGCTACACGTATTTAAACTATCACCATCCCAGACAAGTCCGAAATCTCCCCTTACATGGCTTATGAAATCTTCAGAATCCATAAAACCATTAATATGCAAATGGCCAGAACTTTTCAACCCAGGAAGGCCTTCCTTGTTACCATAGATCTGAAGCTGGTAGTTTTTGATCTCAGGCTGTATCTTAAGAAGAAAACTGTTTTTGCGCATGGCCAGACTACCGGCATAGACAAGGGTAAAGGCTTTCGGGTCTACATCGGTCACTTCCGGAGGAGCAGAGGAAGCCTTACTACGATAGTCAAAGAGTCCCAATGCCCTTAATGGATGCTTGTATCCATGATCACGAAGCCAGGAAGCCATTGCTTCGTTAGATGCAATAACATAGTCACTGTGCATGAGACGATGTATCTCCTGATTTACCGTCAACTTCTTACGCCTCATACTGCCCAGGTCATGGATCACGGTCACGACTTTTACTCCATGCGAATGAGCAAGATTACAAATAAAGGAAAAATATTTTTTTACTGGATACTGAAGTACCAGGACATCATCTGATCTCATCGTTACCATTAATTTGACAATGCCCAATAAGTCCAAAAAAAAAGTAATAATCATACTTCGATAATAAGTAGAAGGCAGCCCAAGGTTATGAGCCCCCATCTCACGCAGTGTTATTTCATTGTCAGTCTTCGCCTTACTTCCAGAACTCGTAACACCTCTATAATTGCGGGATATATAACAAAGCCTATTTAGCATAATTACGGATTACCTTTTAAAATTTAAATGACAGATCATTAATATCTTGTTCCCAAATAAAGTCTTTTTAATTCTTTTAACATTTCATGGCCATCATTATATTCTCCTGTACCGATTTTCCATTCGCAACATTCAGATCTGAACTTGCCACTTGATAAAGCCAGATCTCCATCAACTCTCTAAATTCATCACACAACAGATACGAAACAGATTATCAACTCTTATTGAAATCAGAAAGTTTTCACCTGAATCATCAGGAACCTGCTTTTCCATGAAAATACCATCTGACCATCTGAATACCGCAAAGATATAAAAAAATACTCAAACAATCGCAATAAGACCAATATAATTTTTCAGATATTCCACGTCAGTATTTCTTCATAACGCTCATATCTCCAGCTGAAAGGGGATTTCATGCCTCTTTCCATATTCTTTCCAGAATTGTGCCCGGGCAGACATGACAACAGATAAGGCCCATTTTTCATCAATATGCCGTTCACAGGCATATTCACGAACCAATATTTCAATAAAGAGCTTAGGACCCCAAAGTTTCTTCAAGTTCAACAGTCCTTTCCTGGCACTCACCCTTCCAAAATACATCCGGTTAATATCAACAACACAAAAGTGATAACCCTGGTTATCCTCTTTCCACAGAATATTCCCCGGGGTAAAATCTTTGTGCAGAACCCCTCTCAAGTGCATCTGCGCTGCAAAATGTGCTACCTGTTTAGCTAACTCCTCATAAGTACCCCTTTCCGCATTTCCAACTTCATAAAGAGTATGCTCATAATCACACTGGACGCTCAAGAAGTAGGTATAGCCCAGCAATCCGGCAGGATTGCGATACTCTATATAAGCTATCGGTTCAGGCGTTTCTATATTCCTGTCCAGGAGAATAGCAGGATACTCGTATGCACGCAGTCCCTTAGGTTTACGGATGCCATAAGAGTAAACATACCGGTTGATCGAAGAAGGAATATGATAGCGTTTCACGTTTACCTTTAATCCATTCATATCAAAGACCTTAATCAGGTTCCGTTTACGATGGATCGTCTCACCCTCATTCTCGAAAACGGAAAGGAGATGAATGATCATTGGTTTCAGTGCTGCATATTTAGGATTAACTAAAAATTTCGTAATTCTCATTTTACATATAATCAAGGTTCACATCCTCTACCCAAAAAGGGGTTACGATTCTCTTCAAACCCTTAAAGAATATGGTATTTATTGATAAATTCTAAAAAACGTTCCCATACGGTCTCTTTTTTGATTAAAGCATATTGCCGGTCAAGTGGTATTTTTGCAAGTTCATTCTCGGAAGCAACATCCTCCACACTGATCCCTTCAGCCGGTATATTATTCTTGGGCAGCCACATTCTCTTGCTGTTCTGAGGAGCCATAATCACAAAAGAAGGTTTACCCTGTGAATGCACGATATGCCGTGCTCCACCCTCGTTTCCAAAATATAAGGTGATCCATGAAGACAATGCGACCAACTGCCGTGGAGTACTTGCCCGGATATTAATAAAAATATGGGGATCCCTATCTAACAATTCATAAATCTGACGTGACTCCCACTCTTCCTTACCGGGAGCATAATTAAAGATAATCTGGACCTGTGGATAAACCTGGATCAGATTTCTGACAATATAGGCCATCCCTTCAGGCGACCAGGTCTTATTCTGAAGTTTTGAGGTCACTCCCATGAGAACAACCGGTCTGGAGAAATGAATCTTCATACGAAGCATATAATTCCGGAAATCATCCTTCTCTTTAACCGTAACAGGAAGGGCAAAACTTTGATCCCAAACCGTATAATTCAAAGGAGACAGCAGCATCAGATCATGATCGATTGTACATTCGTTCTTTCTGGCTCTGTCAAAAAGATAATTAAAAGCACAATGCGTATACCATTTTCTCAGTCCGATACGATATTTAGTCGAAGGAGAAAAAACTGTGAAGAACATACTCTTGACCGTTGATCTCATATCAATGATAACATCATAATGATTCTGATGGACGACCTGCCATACTTTCTCCAGATAACGCCAGAAAGTATAATTTTCCGATTCAGAAAAGGTGATGAGATGATCGATAGCGGGATGGTCCTTAAAGAGTGGGGCCAATCGTTCATTCAGGACGTAAGTAGTATCCGCTCCAGGATCATTACGCTTGATCGTATTGAAAAGACATGTTGCAAGAATAGCATCCCCCATCTGTCGAAACCGTATAACAAGTATCTTCATGATATTACTTTTTTATTCAATACACCTAACTGTCAAAGTCTGATTTCTCAAGCACTTTTCCGTTCACCACTTCAAACCTGCGATTAAATTCATTATGAGACCGCTTCCACCGGTTATGGCTCCACAGATAATATCGGGGATCCTTACGGATCGTATTCTCCAAAAGGGCAAAGAACCTGCAGGTAATCTCATGCTCAGGAAGACTATTGGGATCTTTTGTAATCAATTTGAAAGTAGCAGTATAATATCCCCGTCTTGGCCGGCTCATCTCCACATAAAAAACGGCATCATTCACCTTTCTCATAATACGTTCTGCCCCGGTAAAGACACCGGTATCATGATGCATGAAATTCAGCCACAGATGAATATTTTCCCATTTGGGAGCCTGATCAGAAATATATCCAAAAAGGCTCATCAAACCCTTCTGGTGATACTCCACAAGTTTGCGGAGAATATGCTGCTTGGAAATAACCACACCATTACGGCAAGAAGAGCGAATTCTCTTGAAAAGTTCATTAAAAGGTCTGTTAGCCAGTGGGTGATAGATGAGCCCCATTACACGGTTATCAGGGAAGTAAAGCCCCATACAGGAGAGCCATTCCCAGTTACAGTAATGTCCCAGCACTGCCGCTACATTCTGTCCATTTTCAAAGCAATCCTCAACTTCCTCCACATTATTAACCTTAAAATGTTTTTTCAGATGCTCTTCACTAATACTCAGAAGTTTGACGGCCTCAAAAAAATAATCACAAAACCAATGATAAAATCCCTTTTCTATTTGAAGTATTTCTGTCTCAGACTTCTCAGGGAAAGAAGTGACCAGATTCTTCCGCACAATTTTCCTGCGGTATCTCAGCAGATCATATACGATAAGATATTCGATGTCAGAGAGAACGTACAGCACCCGGAAAGGGAGTAGTGAAACCAGGTAAAAAAAGCCATATACGATCTTCGTCATTATCATATCTTGTTCTTTTTTGTTTTTCTTCTTTAATCTTTCCGTATCATTGGCATTGTATGAAAAGACAACCACTTAATTATTACACCTGTTGCATATCGTGGAGCCGTTTGTAGTAGCCGTTCTTTCTGATCAATTCATCATGTGTACCCCGCTCTACAATAACCCCTTCATGCAATACACAAATTTCATCAGCATCTTTAATGGTAGAGAGTCTATGAGCGACTGCGATGGTCGTACGTGTTTTCATCAATTTCTCCAAAGCATCCTGAACCAGTCGTTCACTTTCTGTATCCAGTGCAGATGTTGCCTCATCCAGGATCAATATAGGCGGATTTTTAAGAATCGCCCTGGCAATACTGACACGTTGACGCTGTCCTCCGGAAAGCCTCGAGCCACGATCTCCAATCTTCGTATCAAATCCATCTTCTGATTCCATGATAAAATCGTATGCATTTGCGATCTTTGAAGCCTTTATCACTGCCTCATCCGTTGCTTTTTCAGAACCAAACTTGATATTATTCTTAAAAGTATCATTGAAAAGGATGGCGTCCTGATTGACATTTCCGATAAAAGAACGAAGATTATGCACTCCCATATCCTTTACGTTCACCCCATCTATCAGCACTTCGCCTTTCTGAACATCGTAATAGCGTGGTATCAAGTCAACCATCGTCGACTTTCCACTCCCACTCTGCCCGACCAGAGCCACCGTCTTACCTTTAGGAATAATAAGATTGATGTCCTTGAGGACATACCTCAGTTCCTGTGATTTCGTATCCGTATAGGCAAAAGAAACATGGCGGAACTCAATCTGGTGCTCAAAGGATGGAAGGATGACCGGATCCTTCTTCTCCTTAATCTCTATTTCTGCCTTCAGGATCTTATCCACACGTTCCATGGAAGCAAGTCCCTTAGGAATATTATAACTCGCCTTGGAAAAGTCTTTCAGCGGATTAATGATACTATAGAGAATGACGAGATAATAAATAAAAACAGGTCCACTCAATGTCTGGGAATTTAAGACCAGCATACCACCAAACCAAAGGACGATAACGATCATCACCGTACCCAGGAATTCACTCATCGGATGAGCCATCTGCTGACGGATATTAACCTTCATGACATCACTCCGATAGGCAGAATTAATCTGGTTAAAACGCTTGTTCATGATGCCTTCTGCACAGAAAGCCTTAATGATCCTCAAGCCGCCCAGTGTTTCTTCTACCTGGCTCATTGTATCACTCCAGAGTCCTTGTGCCTTCATGCTCTGGGCTTTCAATTTCCTGCCTATAAATCCCATAAACCAGCCAAAGATAGGAACGAAGACAATAGTGAAAAGGGTCAGTTGCCAGGAGACCACAAGCATTGTTGCAAAATAAAACAGGATAAGAATAGGATTCTTAAACAACATGTCAAGGGAAGACATGATTGAGTTCTCTATTTCCTGGACATCACCGCTCATGCGGGCAATGATGTCTCCTTTACGCTCCTCACTGAAAAAGCTCAAGGATAAATCCGTAATTTTCTTATACATCTGATTACGAATATCCCGGACCACACCCGTACGGATAGGGATAATACTGGCCGAAGAAAGAAAATAAGAAGAGGTCTTCAGAAAAGTCATAAAGGCCAGGGCCAGGCCGATGATCAGTAAAGTAGAAGAAGAGCCAAAATATTTCACCATTTCCTCTACGAGATAGTTCATGTTATTCGTCAGAACCTTTTTGCTGAGCGACCAAGGCATAAGTACCGTAGCCCTTACAGCTCCTTCTGTTTTGAAAAGGATCTGAAGTAATGGGATAATGGCAGCAAATGAAAATATATTCAGTACTGCTGAGAGAATGTTAAACACAATCGACAATACCAAATATTTCTTGTAGGGAGGTATAAAACGCCTTAGTACTTGCAGGAATTCCTTCATGATGTTGCAAATATAATAGAAAAATATAAAACTACAAAATGATTCTCAGTTTTTATACAACTGCTTTAACTGATGGATACATATAGGACGAAGAAAAATCCTTTTAGGACATTCTCATCTTGAAATTCGAACAGAGAGATGATCCTTGTCCCACGTATCGGTCTATCCATCAAACTCTAAATCACTTCCCGCTGCTATCCCCGGATTCAGAATACACCCTTCCCAAAAGGGTGGCAGAAGTTGAATCGGTAATCCTTACCTTCACATAGTCACCGACATGACAATTATCACGGTCAAAAACCACCATCTTATTCTGCTCCGTACGTCCGCAAAGTTGGCCTCTTGACCTTTTGCTAAAACCTTCCACCAGTACCTCAAAAGTTTTTCCCACGTCCTTTTTATACTGTCGGGCACTGATTTCATTTTGCAGCTTTATCAGAATCTCCAGCCGGCGGATCTTCTCCTCCTCAGGAACATTATCAGGAAGATGCCTGGCAGCAAAAGTTCCCGGGCGCTCCGAATATTTAAACATGAAAGCAGAATCATATTTCACTTCTTCCATCAAACTGAGAGTCTGTTCAAAATCTTCCTCCGTCTCATCATGATAGCCTAAGAACACATCCGTGGTAAGTCCGCATCCGGGAAGAATTCTCCGGATAGCCTCCACCTTTTCCAGATATTGTTCACGAGTATACTTGCGATTCATCAACTTGAGGATCTTATTACTCCCACTCTGGACGGGGAAATGAATATGCTTGCAGAGGTTCGGGGTCTCTGCCATAACATGAAGAATGTCCTCACTCATATCTTCAGGATTTGAGGTCGTAAAGCGGACGCGCATATCGGGCACGGCATGTGCTACTTTCCCCAGTAATTCGGCAAAAGAAGTGTTCCCATCTTCACGCTTACCCGTCGGAGAAAGTCCATAACTGTTTACATTCTGGCCTAGCAGGGTCACCTCCTTGAACCCCTTATCACGCAAGTCATGAACTTCATTCAATATACTCTCCACATCACGGCTTCTCTCGCGTCCTCTCGTATAAGGGACAATACAGTAATGGCAAAAATTATTACAGCCTCTCATGATACTCACGAAACCACTGACACGATTGCTGCCGATACGTAATGGCATTATATCACGATAAGTCTCCGTAGTTGAAAGTTGGACATTTTCAGCCGAATGTCCCAGTTCACATTGTGCAATCATATCCGGAAGGTCCAGATAACTATCCGGGCCACACACCAGATTAGCATAATGATTCCGGATCAAATCATCCTTCACACGCTCAGCCATACAACCCAAAACACCAAGGATCAGGTTCCTGCCCTTTTTCTGTTCTGCATGCAGGGAATCCAGCCGGTTATAAATCTTATTCTCTGCGTTTTCACGTATACTGCAAGTATTGAGGAAAATTGCATCCGCATCCTCTTCATGATCACAGATATCATAATCAGCCATCTTCATGATTGAAGCCACCACCTCACTATCGGCCACATTCATCTGACAACCATAAGTTTCTATATACAGTTTTTTTTCCATTATCTATTCCTATTGAATGTACCTACAATCTTATATCCATCAAGTGTACAAAGGTACGAAAAAATATCCGGTTATTGACAAAGTAGTCCCACAACCATCTGGCTTTACCTTTTTCAAGTAGTACGATCCCTTGCGATCATCTGTCTTGTAGCAAAAAACAAGATCAAGAAGAATGTCACTCCAGTCAGGAATCCAGCTATGGCATCTATCATATAGTGAGCCTGGATATAAACGGTCCCCATACAGAGAAAGACATATACAGGAAACATCCACCAGAAGAACCTCTTGTTCCGTAAATGGAGGATCAGCAGCATGCAGATGGTACTGATGCCGACATGTGAACTGGGGAAAGCCGCCGTCGGACGTTCTCCCTGTGCACGGGCATCTTCCACCAGACGATAGAAAAAGCCATTCGGATTACCGGGAGATGGAAGGCAATCGGTATGGGTATTGAAATAATCACCTAAATGAGGAAATATGCCTTTGGCAATACTGTCTTCCCCAATTACATTATAATAATAAGTTGGACCGGCAACCGGCAAGAAGTCAAAGATGACATAATAGATGAAAAAGGCTGTTATAATAATAAAACAACAGCGCTCAAATTCACTATAGTCGGTAACATAATAGTAAAAGCAGACAATGGCAATCATGGGATAATACATGAAATAGCCAAAGTGCATCAGTTCACTCACTACCATCCACGGCAGATGCTTAGCAAAGACCAGTGCGGGCTGAAAACCGAAGATGAGTTGTTCCCAACTGGCAAAGAAGTAATCAAGATTGGGTAATATACGATTAAGTTCATAAGTGTCCGGATACCATTGTGCCAGAAACAGCATCTGTACGAGAACACGGACCATCTCTGTAAAACGACAAGGTAAAAGGCGATAGACTACCCACAAGGCAAAGGTCGTTACCACAATACGGATCCGCAGCCAAAGCATGGAATAAGGATTCACCATTTTCGTATAAGCGAACAATACCCACAAAAGTGTCAAGACCAGATAGATAAGGGTAGCCCATTCCACCGGAAACAACCCTTTACGAGGATTCTTCTCTAACTTGAACATTTCTTTTATGGTCATCATTACCTTAAAATGCTTTTACCTTAGTCTATTGAGAGGAAAGGAAACATCCTTTCCTCTTATAACCACCCGTTCTTCTTATACCACTCAATGGCACGCCTGGTCCCCTCCCGGAGCTGGACATGCGGTTCGAAGCCCAGTTCCTGGACAGCCGGCCGAATATCACACCGCCAATTACGCTGCTTGAGGATCGGGTACTTATCATGATTCAGTGCAGAAAGTTGACCGGTTATCCTTCCCATATATTCTCCGAAGAAAGTGACGATATGCAACAACCACACCGGAGCTGTAATCCGAATCCACCATTTATTCCCCAGATCTTGATGAATATAATCACTGAAATCACGGGAATTATAAACATTCCCGTCACTGAGGAAATATTTCCTTCCTGTTTTTCCATGGTCAAGGGCCAGGAAAACAGCCTGTACGACATCGCTTACATAAATAAACGTAATATCCTGCCGCTTGAATCCAACGGCAAAATCAACGTGCTCTCTGATGCTCTTCATCATCAGATAATAATCCTTTTCACGCGGTCCATACACTCCTGTAGGACGCAGGATAACATAAGGAAGGCGATTTCCCAGAGAATCCAGGAAACACTCCGCAGCGAGCTTACTTCTGCCATAATTCGTGTTCGGCTGCGGGCTGTCAGTCTCTTCTATTTCCTGATAAGGCTGATGTTCCTTCATTGCGCCGAAGACACTTAAACTGCTCATATAGACAAATCGTCTGACTGGCATTTTCAAGTTCAGGATAGCCTGAACAAGATGCTTCGTGCCTTCTGTATTCACTCGATAGAACGTTTCAGCACGCAAAGCTTTTGTTACACCTGCAGCATGCACGACATAATCAAAATCATGCCCGCATAATTCCTTCTCCAGTTTTTCTTCTGAAGAGAGATCAAGTTCTATAAAATGAATACGTGAATCTTTCAAGTAACACCGGTTAGTAGTCTTTCTGACAGCAGCCCAAACTTCCATATTTCTATTCAAAGCCTCTTCAACGATAAAACTACCGATAAAACCTGAAGCACCCGTTATCAATATCTTCATCTACACACAAATTTAGCGACAAAGATAGTTCAAATTGTTGTGAAACACAAATTTAATGTGAAAATATCGTAACAAAACAAAGTTATTTGCAAATAATTTTGTTTATTTGTAATATCAAAAGAAAGGACGATTTGCTTCTTACCCTCAAAGCATTTATTTCTGAAATGACAAGACATTTGTTTTCATGAACCGAACACTTGTCTCAAAAAATTAAAACACGCTTACTATGGGAAAAAACAAAAAAGGCGGCAAAAGAATGTCGAAAAAACAAATGGTTGAACTTCTGGAAAATTTTTTCTCCAGTGAGCCGGGCCAGACTTTCACTTTAAAGGAAATATTCCAGGACTTAAAACTCAATACTCACCCTCTTAAAATGCTGGCCATTGATACCATGGATAATTTATCCTATGATGACTATCTCACAAAGGTAAATGATTCCAGTTATAAACTGAATCAAAATGGTCAGGTACAGGAAGGCACTTTTGTCAGAAAGGCAAATGGTAAAAACTCTTTTATCCCTGATGGTGGTGAGGAACCCGTCTTTGTCTCTGAGCGCAATTCTCTTTTTGCCATGGGAGGTGACCGGGTAAAAGTTTCTATCATGGCCCGCCGTCCTAACCGGATCAAGGAAGCACAAGTCCTCGAAATCCTAAAACGGGCTAAAGAGACTTTCGTGGGAAAACTGAAGGTGGGCAAGGACTTGTCTTATCTCGTCACCCCTCAGACCATCTTCACGAATGATATTATCATTCCGAAAAGGAAACTCAAAGAGGGCAGGTCAAACGATAAGGCTATCGTTAAGATCACCCAATGGCCGGATGCCAATCATAAAAACCCTATCGGAGAAGTCCTTGATGTCCTGGGGCCTGCAGGCAATAATAATGTAGAAATGAATTCCATCCTGGCACAATATGGACTACCTTACATCTATCCTAAAGCGGTAGAACAGGCAGCAGACAAAATCTCCGGGGATATTCTTCCTCAGGACCTGAAAGAACGGGAAGACTACCGCAACGTCTGGACATGTACCATTGATCCAAAAGATGCAAAGGATTTCGACGATGCCTTGTCGTTCCGAAAAATTGAAGACGGACTCTATGAAGTAGGCGTCCATATCGCTGATGTCTCTCATTTCGTCAAGGAGGGAGATATTATCGACCGGGAGGCTCGGAAACGCTCTACCAGCGTATATCTGGTAGACCGCACCATTCCTATGCTCCCGGAAAGACTCTGCAATTTTCTCTGCTCATTGCGCCCGGATGAAGAAAAATTTACCTACAGTGCCATCTTTGAACTCGATGATGAAGCAAATATCCGGAAATTTCATATAGCTCATACGCTCATCAAAAGTAACCGCCGCTACTGCTATGAAGAGGTACAACAGCTACTCGAAGATAACGGCATTATCGATGGCACCGGCCAACCGGCTCCATCAGCCCCTGTAGGAGGTTATAAGGGACAATATGCCGAACAACTGATCACCCTTGACCGACTCGCCAAGAAACTGCGGGCTAAACGTTTCAGGGAGGGTTCTGTAAAATTCGATACGGAAGAACTTCATTTTGACGTTGATGCAACAGGAAAACCGATCCGGTGCTATTACAAGCATTCGAAAGATGCCAATAAACTTGTAGAGGAGTTTATGCTGCTGGCCAACAGGTCAGTTGCGGAAAGTGTCGGTAAAGTGCCAAGAGGGAAAAAGGCCAAGACTTTCCCTTACCGTATACATGACAATCCTGATCCTACAAAATTTGAAACCTTGAAAGACTTCGTGGTAAAGTTCGGTTACCGCATGAAGAGCAGCAGTACAAAGGGAGCTACCGCACGTAGCCTAAACAGATTGATGGACGATGTGGAAGATAAGCCGGAAGGAAAACTGATTCAGACCATCGCCCTGAGAGCCATGATGAAAGCTAAATACAGTGTTCATAATATCGGCCACTTCGGTCTCGGATTTGAATATTATACCCATTTTACCTCACCTATCCGGCGCTATCCGGACGTAATGGTACACCGGCTGCTCACCCGCTATGCCAACGGCGGACGCAGTGCCAACGAGAAACATTATGAGGACTTGTGTGAGCACTGCTCGGATATGGAGATCATTGCTCAGAATGCAGAACGGGATTCCATTAAATATAAAATGGTCGAGTTCATGGGTGAACACCTGGGAGAAAAATATGATGCCCGGATCAGTGGCATCACCAGCTATGGCATCTATGCCGAAATAAACGAAAACCACTGCGAAGGTATGGTACCCATGCGTGATCTGGATGATGACTATTATGATTTTGATGAAAAGAACTTCTGCCTGATTGGAAGACACCATCACCATAAATATCAATTAGGCGACCCGGTCCGAATACAAGTTGCTCAAGCGAATCTGGAGAAGAAACAACTCGATTTTCTGCTTTTGAATGACCGGACAAGTCCTGATGGAAAAGCGACAAGAACAGAGAAAACGCAGGCTGACAAGAAATCTGGTAAAAACAGGAAGAAACACAATGATGAAAGGGAAAAGAAAAAGAAGGGGAAACATGTCAGAAAATGATTTTCGTTTCTTATGTTCCCTGGACAGGCTGAACATCTGTCCTTGACCTTTCAAAAAGTTCCTCTACTCCAACTTCAATAGGAGCGCCGGGAAACCGGATCACACGCCATGGGAATAATGCGAATCGTATTATTCCCTGGTGCGTGTGCATTGTAAATGATATTCCGGATCATTTGTAAAGTTGGGTTTTAACCATCTTATTATGTTCCAGGAATAAGGAAACTCAAATAACATCATTGTTTTTTTTACCGTATCTATTCTGATTTTAAGGCCTTAAAGTCTCTGACCTTGACGCCTAATTCCGGGCGGAATCCTCATTGAGAAGCAAAATGCACCATATCGGTCACAATTGACTATAGTCGTAAGAACCAGTGACTATGATCTTTCTTATCGTTAAAAAAACATATTATTTGAACCGATATTCTTCATTTCATTATACAATTACCTGATCTGCGCAGACATTGGATTCCGAATGCCCTTCATGCTTACAAGGTAGGCTTTTGCATGCCCAAACCGAAGATACATATCCAATACCACAGGTAAATGATTTTGATCATCTGTTACATAAAAGTCAACGATACGTTCCATTCTTCCCTTGTTCTTATCCCATTCAAGATAAGCTAAACAAAGGCAACGATATTCATGACCATCATCCGCTTTTATGTTTGCGATTCTATCAAACTTCAATTCAGCTGTATCGCGACTGTTTCCATCGACGATCGGAAACCGGATCACATGCCCCTTTTTCCAGCCTTTAGGATTAAAACTGCGGGCACGCATATAGATGCTCAACATATCATAGACACAATCATTATAAGTATGACTGGACCATTCTGACTTTCCATCATGATGGAGACGATGCTGGCGGACGTGACATTTGCCATCCGGATAAGAGTAAAACACCTGATCTACGGTATACCTTTTCCCTTCATGGGCACCTTTGCGATAATACAATGGTGCTAAATCCAAAGTGTTATAGCATAAAAGGGTATCCCGCAATACATAAAGGTCATCTACCCGGTGATTGCCTCTACACGTCAGACTGCTGCGATAAGCTTCCTGACCGTCATAACGACTGGCTACGGTATACATACTGGCCGTCCCTGCTTTGACCCACACAAACTTCCAGTTGTAATACATATTATACACCAGAAATTCACCAGATTTAAATGCTGTGTTTCTAAAGCCACACTGTGCAGAAACTGACAAGGTCACCCATAACAGACTTAAGAAAGTAAAATATCTAAGTTTTTTCATAACCATTGCCTTTAAAAAATTTACGACTTAAAATAGAATTATGATTTCGGAGGATTATACGGAATGCCGAGTTTACGGGCACGTTCCTCATTTCTATGCTTTATCTTCCGTTCTGCATCCGGTTTCTGCTTGGTAATTGCCATGGGCTTCTGCTGGTAGAGAGGGCGACTTAAAGGACTCCAGTCCCGGCTGACATCCCATTTAGCACGACACTCAACAGATTCCGGATAATAGTAGACAGGTTCGGGCTGCAGGTCAGTAGTATAATTACCCGTATCCCAACGGCCGTTTTTATTCCGGTCAACGAACATCCGCAAATAATAAGTCCCCGGGGCGATATAGTAGAATTCAGCCGTTCCACTCTTCGTGCTCACCTCCTTGACGACCTTATCCGACTGATTGAGAAGTTGTACCACTATCGTGGAATCTGTCATACCGTTTATGGTAACGAACAAAGAACTGAACTGATCATCGGAAGGGATATTGATCCCTTGTTTGTATTTTCCTGAAACAGCACCATAAATATCCGTAAAAGCCGCAGAATCGACCTCCAAAGAGTACTCTATTCCGGGCCGCCAGCCAGCTAACAATTTATACTGTCGGTCTCTTATCTTCTTGAATTCAAAGGGCGCTCGATACCAAAGTGTATCATGCTTGGCATAAAGATGAATCGCAGCAGTATCCATCTTTGCCAAAGGTTTAGGGAAAGTGAACAGGATATTCTGGTCGGGTGCCATATTTGAAGGGATATTAACCTCTACACTCATTGCCGCTTTAGGCATGACTAAATCATAAGGTTCTCCCTTATCCTTTAATTTCTTCTGTTGTTTTTGCCAGGATTGATAAGTCCGCTGCTCCCGTTTCATCCGTTTAGCATACGGATCCTTGGAAAGGATCTCAAGCGTATCTGTCTTATTCTTGAGTTTTCCTAAGCTATCTGTCGCAAGATAGTTGACCTGCATACGAAGGGTATCCTGATTGACAAGAGCCGAATCCCGAAGCCAGTAAGTGATCGTATCCTGACGCTCAGAAGGCTCTACAATAAAGGCATTATTCTCATTAAAATTCAATCCTTTTATTTTTGGAAGCTCGGGATTTCCATAACTAAAGAACAAGACAAAATGATCAGCATTCTGTCGCTGGCTCTTCAGTAGATAACGGTCAGTTGTCTCTTCCGTAAAAGCTCTGAAACACAGTTGGTCGGGCAGGAAATGAGTATAAGGCACACGCGTAATATCCTTAATATGCAAAGAATCCGTCCAAAGGGTATCCTGACGCGTATCGGGTTTACAGGAAGGAACTATTATTTCATGAGAAAATGCAATTTTCTCACTCTTCTGACTGAATTTATAATCACCGTCAGCATCCTGCAAGGCATAGACACGATAAGAACCCGGAGCAACACCTTTGACAACAAATCTTCCACGGCTATCCGTACGGCTCACACGCAGCATAGGAAGTTTGATAAATGCAGAATCCGCAAGGTTACGATATAGTCCTACCAGTATACCCTTAATGGGTTCAAGATTCTCAGCATCCAACACATATCCTGCGACCTGCAGCGTATCAATATGATCACCGGTAGAAAAGCTATAGGTATAGTTGCCCAGTGGGTTCCCCTCGTTATTATCACTGATAGCATCACTGAAATCAATTGTATAGGTAGTATTCGCTTTCAAGGAATCAGCTAATGTTACCCGGATACTTTTCCCTTCACTCTTAATTTCAGGAGCTTCCAATTGTGGAGGAGAGACGACGATCTTGCTCTGGTCATTGTCTAACTTTATAAACTCACTGAAATAAATATTGATTTTCTTCGTGTTCACATTGACTGCTCCATCAGCCGGATGAGCACCTACGACCTTAGGCGGAGTCTCATCATACCATCCCCCATCAGGCTGTCCCATCCTTGCACAGCTGTTGACCATAAAGGAGAGGACAGACAAAGACAACAAACTGAAGATTGAAAATAACTGTCGTCTGACTGATTGTCTTAGATGATGATACTCGGATATTAACATGAACCAAATGATCTTATATCTTTTTTACCGCTTATGCTTCTTGTGCCAACAATTCTAATCCTTATTCATCTCCAGAAGCTCATCCATATTCTTACGGCTATTGCTCAAACGGGGTACTTTATGTTGCCCGCCGAGTTTGCCCTTAGATTTCAGCCAGTCATTGAAAAGATTAGGACGGGCTTTGATGATTTCCAAAGGCTGAAGGGTAATATCATGAAATCGCTTCGCCTCATAATCGCTGTTGATCTCTTGAAGACGCTTGTCAAGGATCATCGCAAACTCCTGTAGATTTGAAGGTTCCTTAGAAAACTCTATCAGCCACTGATGGCGACAATGAGCTTTATTATCCATATACACAGGGGCAGCTGTATACTCAGAAACCTGAGTACCGGTTTTTTCACAAGCATAGGCCAGTCCCTTCTCTGCATTATCCATGATCAACTCTTCACCAAAAGCATTGATAAAATACTTCGTACGACCGGTGATCACAAATTTATAAGGATCCTTACTCGTAAATTGTATTGTATCACCAATCGTATAGCGCCAAAGTCCACAGGATGTAGTAATAACCATGGCATAATTGACCCCTACTTCTACTCCCCATAAAGGGACGACCGTAGGCTGGTCATTACCAAATTCATCCATAGGAATAAACTCATAAAACTCATCATAATCAAGCATCAGAAGCATTGAACGGTCTCTGGGATCGTTCTGTATTCCAAAGAAACCTTCACTGGCATTATAGGTTTCCATATAATTCATCTTGGGAGATGTGATCAACTCTTCATACTGTTTGCGATAAGGAGTAAACGCTATGCCCCCATGGAAGAAGACCTCCAGGTTCGGCCATACCTCCTCCAGATGTTTCTTCCCGGAAAGTTCCATAACACGGACTAAAACAGATAGCATCCAGGAAGGTACTCCCGAGATATTCGTTACATTCTTATGAATGGTCTCACGGGCAATACGGTCACGCTTCACTTCAAAGTCACTCAGTAAAGCAGTCCCCTTTTTCGGAACACGAAACAGATTGACCAGTGGATGAATATTTTCTATGAGAATTGCACTCAAATCTCCCACCAGACTGCCTGGCAGATTATAGTTGGAGGCATGACTGCCTCCTAAGATCAGACTTCGCCCGTCGAAAAGACGGCTCTTTGGATGAAGATGCAAATAGAGTGTCACCACATCTGCCCCACCCTTATAATGGATCCGATGTAAACCATCATTAGAAACTGGAATGAACTTACTTTTATCATTCGTCGTTCCAGATGATTTAGCATACCATTTCACTACCCCTGGCCACAGTATATCACTTTCTCCATGACGCATACGATCAATGTCACCCTTCAGGGTATCATAAGAGTTAAGTGGTACATTTTGAACAAACTGTTCATAATTATTGGTTGTATTAAGAAGATGCTTAATACCATATTCCGTGTTCTGCCCTTTTGAAATCAAATGACGAAGAACATTCTGCTGCAATCCCTCAGGATTACCGTAATGCCTCTCCAAGTCTTTCATGCGGGGCGTAAATAATGGTCTTATTATGCTTGTTAGACTCATTGTTGCAAAATTATACTTTAAGTTACAAAAGTAACTTAAACTTTTGATAAAGATGAAGTTTTCACGAATTTTAATAATTGGAATACAGAAGTTGATGGTCTGTAACGGAACCATGCAATCCATCACATCAGAAATCTGCTCATAAACACAAAATCTCCGGAAGGGAAGAGGGGTATCAATGACAATCCTCTTCCCTTCCGGAGATACGACAATACATCATTATTCTGCCTTATCAAAAGCTGCATCTTCTGCAGCTGCAATAATATTTTCTTTTGCCTTGGAAGATGACTCAGAGTCAATATGAATATCACTTAAATCAAGGGAATCTTCCTTCTTTTTTTCTACTTCCGTTGATTTTTTCTCTGCCATTTCATTGTCGGAAGCATACATAGGAGTATGACGCGAATTTTTTCCAGATTCGTCTACAAAGACTTCTTCTTGAAAAACACTCTTGTGCTTCTTGGAATCTTCTGAACCTTTCTGAGAAATAATGAAATCTGTCTTCTGATCCGTATCCGGAACATTTTCAACAGGCTCCTCTTCCATTTTGGTACGATTACCCTTAGCAGTAAACACGGAATCAATAAATTGAGTATCGGTACGAAGTCTGTCCAAAGTGAATTTAGATGCTTTCTGCTGACTCTCTTTCTTCGTGTAACCTTCAGCATCCCCACCCTTAATACCTTCCATGATCACCTGATAACGAAAGACAGGACTCCCGTTCTTGTCCTTGCTCTGAGTAAGGATATTAAAATTCAATCTGACTTTGTTCTTCTGGCTCCACTCTATCAATTTACTTTTAAAGTTGACCTCCCGATAAGCTACCTTATCGATATTTATCATCTGTGCTAAGATACGCTTCTGCATAAATTTCATACAAGCATCATAGCCATGATCCAGATAAAGAGCCCCCACAAGGGCCTCAAAGGCATTTCCACCCAAATAACTATTATGAGAGATGCTATGACCACTCGACAGGATAAGTTGGTTAATGCCCATCTCATCAGCCAACTTATTCAGTGTGTTTCGCTGTACAAGTTTACTGCGTGTATTGGTCAGGAACCCCTCTCTTTTTCCCGGAAAATGGCGATAAACAATATCTCCTACAATTGCATCAAGAATGGCATCACCTAAAAATTCCAGCCGCTCGTTATTAATTAACTTCCCCTTTGCATTCCGATGCATAACACTTTTATGCATCAACGCCATTTTGTAAAGCGTAATATCATGAGGGTAAAAGCCAAGAACACGATATAGAGAGGAATAGAACTCCCTGTCCTTTCGGAAAAGGAGCCCTATTCTATCTAAAAAATTATTTGACATATTTTTTGAATATCACGCAACAGTTATGACCTCCGAAACCAAATGTGTTGCTCAAAGCAGCATTCACCGTACGCTTCTGAGCCTTGTTAAACGTGAAGTTCATCCTGTAATCCAGATCAGGATCATCATCGCCCTCTTGGTGATTGATCGTTGGCGGAACGATATTATCACGAATGCTCAATACACAGAACATGGCTTCTACAGCTCCTGCAGCTCCCAGAAGATGACCGATCATCGACTTTGTAGAAGAGATATTCACCCGATAAGCACTCTCTCCGAAAATTTCCTTAATAGCCTTTGCTTCAGAAAGGTCACCAACATGGGTGGCTGTTCCGTGAACATTGATATAGTCTATCTCAGAAGGCTTCATGCCAGCATCGGCAAGGGCAGCTTTCATGACAAGTTTTGCTCCCAATCCTTCAGGGTGAGAAGCTGTAATATGATAAGCATCAGCACTCATACCTTCACCTACCATTTCAGCATAAATATGAGCACCACGGGCCTTGGCATGATCAAGATCTTCAAGAACCAGACAACCTGCTCCTTCTCCCATCACAAAGCCATCACGACTTCCACTGAATGGACGTGAAGCATGCTCTGGATCATCATTCCGTGTAGACAGTGCATGCATGGAATTGAATCCTCCTACCCCACAATCACAAATGGCAGCTTCAGCACCGCCACTGACAATGATATTTGCTTTTCCCAAACGAATCAGGTTATAAGCATCTGCCAATGCATGACTGGATGAAGCACAGGCTGAAGTGGTAGTATAGTTAGGTCCATGAAAGCCAAAATGAATAGAAATCTGACCAGCAGCTATATCTGCAATCATCTTTGGTATAAAATAGGGACTGAACATTGGTCCTTTATCCATATTCTGTCCGTAGTACATTACTTCATCCTGAAAAGTATGGATACCCCCGATTCCAACACCATAAATGACGCCTATACGGTTTTTATCTTCAGCCTCCAAATCAATTTCAGCATCCTTTACACCCTGAATGGCAGAAATCATAGCCAACTGGGTGTAACGATCTGTCGTACGAATTACTTTACGGTCAAGATAATCCTTGACATCCAAATTCTTTACCTCACATGCAAAATGAGTTCTGAATTTGCTCGTATCAAACTCGGTAATAGGTGCAGCTCCACTTTTTCCTGCAACAATATTCTTCCACGTTTCATCGGAAGTATTGCCCAGGGGTGTCACAGCACCCATTCCTGTTACTACTACTCTCTTTAATTCCATCTATAGCAGATAAGTAACAAATTACTTGGCAGAAGCATTGTCTTCAATGTACTTGATAGCATCGCCAACAGTTGCAATCTTCTCAGCCTTATCGTCAGGAATAGAGATGTTGAATTCTTTTTCAAATTCCATAATCAGCTCTACAGTATCCAGAGAATCAGCACCGAGATCATTGGTAAAACTTGCTTCCGGTTTCACTTCAGACTCATCAACACCGAGTTTGTCCACGATAATGGTTTTTACTTTCTTTTCAATTTCTGATTCTGACATAATTGTAACCTTTAAAAAATGTTTATAAATAATTTCTAATTAAAAATCGGGTGCAAAGAAACAAATTTTTCCCCACATTAGCAAACTTTTTTAATAAAAAAGCACTTTACTTTGCACAAACCTATTGATATTGTGCACTTTTCGGAGCCTTTTTTCAAGTTTTAGTTGGATATTCAGAATAATTTAATTACTTTTGCGCAATTAATAAATACTCATTAAACTGATGTCATTTACCGAAACAGCAAACCATATTTTTAATAGGGCTATCCTGGATTATCATGTTAAAGATAACATTGATGCTCCTATTCATAATCCATATCATCAGGATACTATTGAAAACAGTCTCTATCTGAAATGTTGGATTGATACCGTGCAGTGGCATTTTGAAGATCTCATCCGGGATCCGAACATTGATCCGGAAAAGGGAATGAATCTCAAGCATAGGATCGATAAAAGTAATCAGGACCGGACGGATCTGGTAGAACAGATTGATTCTTATTTCAGAAATTACTATAAGGATGTAAAAGTACAGCAGAATGCTCGACTCAATACGGAAAGTCCGGCATGGGCTATTGACCGTCTGAGTATCCTGACAGTGAAAATCTACCACATGAAAGAGCAGGTAGAACGGAAAGATGCTTCATCAGAACATCAGGATAAATGCAGAAACAAACTCAATATTCTCTTGGAACAACAAAAGGATCTGAGTTTGGCCATCGACCAACTTTTGGAGGATATTCAGAAGGGTAAGAAATTGATGAAAGTATACCGTCAAATGAAGATGTACAATGATAAGGATACCAATCCTGTCCTTTATAAGAAGAAAGAAAAGTAAGAAGCTAAATTGTGATCTTTCATGAAAACTGAGCATATTCTGATTATTCGTTTTTTTGCAATTGGCGACGTGGCCATGACTGTTCCTGTAGTCTATTCTTTAGCAAATCAATACCCTCAATTAAGGATTACCGTACTCAGCAGGCCCTTTGCAAAATCTTTCTTTGAGAATCTTGCCCCTAATGTCAGTTTTATGGGAGCTGATGTAAAGGGTGAATACAGTGGAATAAAAGGTCTGAATGCTCTCTATCGCCGATTGGCAGCTAAACAATTTACAGCCATCGCTGATTTTCATCAAGTCTTACGATCTAATTATCTCCGTTTACGTTTTAATATGGATCACCTGAGGGTGGAGCATATTGACAAGCATCGTGACGGAAGAAGAAGACTAATTGCACAAGATAGAAAAAAACTTATACAACAGCCGACAGAAACGCAAAATTACGCTGAGGTTTTAAAAAAACTCGGTTATCCTATACAAGTAAAATTTACTTCTATCTTTCCACCTGAGGGAGGAAACCTCCGACTTTTGCCAAAAGAAAGTATTGGAATCAAAAAAGGATTTCAACAATGGATCGGTATTGCTCCCTTCGCTGCTCATGAAGCAAAGACTTATCCGTTCGAATTGATGGAGAAAGTCATCCAACTCTTGATTTTCAGGCACCCTTCATGCCGAATCTTTCTGTTTGGTGGAAAAGACAATAACGAGAAAAAAGACTTAGACAAGTGGAGTAAGACATATCCTTGTTGCGTAAATGCTTCCGCCCTTTTAAAAAATTTAAGAAAAGAACTGATTCTTATGAGTCATCTTGACGTAATGGTCAGCATGGATAGTGCTAATATGCATTTAGCGTCATTGGTCCATACGCCTGTTGTCAGCATCTGGGGAGCAACTCATCCATACGCCGGTTTTATGGGATGGGGGCAAAATCCAAATAATGCCGTACAACTAGATCTCTCCTGTCGTCCTTGTAGTATATATGGAAATAAATCTTGTTTCAGAGGAGATTATGCCTGTCTAAAAAATATTCCACCGGAGATGATTGCAGATAGGATAGACATTAACCTGCTAAGAAAGAAATGATCTTATCTATATCTTTTAATGTAAAATAATGCCTGATGATAAAAAGCATCGTTATTACTTTTTATCATCAGGCATTATTCGTTTAACATTTCAACAATCACTATGGAAAACTAAGAGGAAATCTATGGAATAACTTATTCATAAAAGACGAGTTATCCATAGACCATAAAAATCAATTATCTGACTGGGGATATTGCATGGTTTATGAGAAAGTTGATTGGCTTTTCTCCATAATATTATTTGTTAAAAGACTATCAACTTATTCCTTTGCACGAACCTTATGAATATGTGGATAAATAGATTAAGTATTTAAAAATCAAGAAGATCCAATACTTTAAAACAGTGCATAAAATAACTAATGATAATGATAACTGAATAGATAGAAAAATTAACTAAAAGTTATTCACATATTCACAGCATATTATACTTTATCATTTTATTTTAAAATAAATAGATAAGATAATAATATAATAAATGAATTCATAAG
>DHOX01000064.1:0-147 GCA_002409785.1 Prevotella sp. UBA5379
ATGAAAATAATAAAAATAACAGTCCCCGGCATCACACTTTCTTTTAATATAGTCCAGTGCCGGATATTCATAGAGATGAGCATCAGAAGAAACTGATATGATCTGTAAACGATCATCAGGAATAATCATCTTCAGTTTTTCAATATC
>DHOX01000064.1:377-775 GCA_002409785.1 Prevotella sp. UBA5379
CTCGCTTTCAAATGTGACATCTGCAAACTGACCAATTTCTCCCAACCGGTATCACAATAAATATGGTACATACCATAAATCACGGGATGAGAAGACGGTTGGTGTTCCCATCGAGAAAGGTCTTTACGCTCATAAAAGTGAAAAAACGTATTATAAATATGCTGTAGACACATTCTCTGACTCTGATGACATTTAAGAAACAAATGTAAATTATTTCCTTCATAATCAGTTCAAACACATCTATATTTTTCACAAAATTAAAACATGAAAGATAAATTTCAATTATCGTTCAAATAATATTGTTGTTGTTTTAACGATAAGAATCATAATCACGGATTCTTACGATTTAGAACACAAGGACCAAAATGGTGCATTTCGCCCTACCGAAATGGTGCATT
>DHOX01000064.1:1050-14247 GCA_002409785.1 Prevotella sp. UBA5379
TCAGCTACCTCTCTTGCACATACTCGGTCATTATAATACCTTTCAGCCAGAAGGCGCCCCCTCTTTCCCATTTCTGCAGCTTCTTCAGGATGAGAAGACATATACTCAACAGCCCTGATCCAACCCTTCACATCTCCATAGTTCACCATGATGCCACATCCCTCTTTTTCTATATCCATAGGCATCTGAGCATTCCTGCTACAGATCATAGGTATCCCTAACGCCATTGCCTCAACTACAGTAGTCAGTCCGACAGTATAATCAGACTCCTTGCAACAAATGACTGCACAAGCAGAACTGTAGACTTTTCGGGCAAGAGAACTGATGACATTACCAGAAATATAATGTACCCGGACATTAGAATGCAAGGATAAAGACTCAAACAGTTGTTCATAGTTGAATCCCCTGTCAATCCTACAAATATAAATATCCAACGAGGCACAAGTATGGTTAAAGGCATGGACTAAAGTTGTCATATCCCGATGTTCCTTTCCGGTAGAAACAAATCCCTGATGATGTATCCCTGTCATAGAAGCCATCAACCGATCATAAAAATCCAAGTCAGCCCCCCAATGTACGACATGAGCATGATCAGGACGAATCTTTTTCGTTTTCAAGGAATCATCTACCAGTTTTTGGGAAAAGAAAATAGTCTCATCAATTCCTCTGTAAAAGATTCTGGCCAAAGCCTCCCGTATGGGATTATGAGCGGTCACGGCAGGCTGATGGTGCCAACAGATAACAGGATGGGGGAACAATCTGAAAGCCCGAAGGAAGATAATTACTTCAAGACCACGAAAAGTAGTGGCATACACCGCATCATACGTTTTACGTCGACGCCACAAAGTCCAGGCAGTATGTAAGGACAATTTCCACCGGTAAGGTGTCAATACAGGCCGGTGATAGATCACATGAATACCCAGTTCGGGAAGATGAGTAGAACCATACAGCAGATGTCCAGGGAGCAACCCTTTAGTCCATTTCTCATAAAATGCAGAAGCTGGAATATTATGATAATAATATACTGTCATATTCTTAAAAACGAGTAAAAGGCCGAACATCAGACACAGTAAAATGCAGATACACTTTGGCCAGGCGATGCTCTTTTGTGCAAAAATACTGTTTTTTCTTTGAAATTCAATGATTAAACACTACTTTTGCATATCATTTATTGATTAGATCCCATGAGTTCTCTCAAAGAAAAAACAGCATCAGGTCTGTTCTGGGCCGCCATGAACAATGGTTGCATGCAAATTCTGAATGCCATCATCGGCATTTTCCTGGCCCGGTTATTGCTCCCCGCAGACTACGGACTCGTGGGTATGCTGACCATTTTCAGTGCCATTGCCACGACCCTACAGGAAAGTGGTTTCACTTCAGCACTGACCAACAAGAAACGGGCAACAGATAACGACTATAATTCTGTTTTCTGGTTTTGCAACTTCTTAGGTATTCTGCTGTATCTCGTCCTTTTTTTCTGTGCACCGCTGATAGCCGACTTCTTCCACCAGCCAAAATTAGTCCTTCTCTCCAGAGTAGATTTTCTGTGCATTCTTCTCTCAGCAATAGGAATTGTCCCACAGGCTTACCTGTACAAAAACCTGATGATTAAGCAGACCACCCTACTGAGAGTTTCCGTCCTTGCCTTATCAGGCATAGCAGGCATCACCATGGCCCTCAATGGAATGGCTTACTGGAGCATCGTTACGCAGCAACTCATCTATGTCGGTTTGCAAAGTCTTGGTAAATTCTTTCTGATGCCCTGGAGGCCCTCCTTCCACATTGACTTCCAGCCAGTAAGAAAGATGTTCGGATTCAGCAGTAAGATCTTGATAACTAACGTTATCGGGCAGATCAGCAGCAATATCCTGACCGTCATCTTCGGACGCCTTCTGCCGGTTAAGACAGTAGGCAATTTTACTCAGGCCAACAAATGGAATGGAATGGCGTCTTCTACCGTATCGGGCATGATTGCGCAAGTTGCCCAACCTGTATTTTCTTCCATTCAAGATGAGGGGGACCGACAATTGAATGTCCTACGGAAAATGATGCGCTTCACATCTTACCTATCCTTTCCTGCCATGTTCGGGCTGGCAGTCATTGCCCCCGAATTCATTATTCTGTTAATTTCAGACAAATGGGCAGACAGCATACCTATCCTTCAGATCCTCTGTGTCAGCGGAGCCATTGCCCCATTATACCTGCCCCTGCAGAATCTGATGATCAGCCACGGCCGTTCCGATTTATTCATGTGGGTGAGCATTGCTCAAATCATCGTCCAATGCACCATCATCCTGGCATTTGCCCGTTATGGCATTCTTACTATGATAGCCGTATACTCCCTGTTTTATATGCTTTGGACCATTATATGGCAAATGCCACTAAAGAGAATCGTAGGGTATACTTTCCTTAACCTTCTCCAGGACACGATACCGTTCATGCTCTCTGCCCTCTTCGCCGTAGGGATTGCTTACATTTCCACCATGACTTTTCATAGCCTCATCATCAGACTGATCTTAAAGGTCATTATTGCTGCCGGCATTTATTACTTGTTAATGAGACTGGCACATGCAAAGATTCAGAAAGACTGCCTGAACTATTTATTTCACCGAAACAAGAACTTGTAGAAAATGCGCAGGACATAGGCACCCGTTCAATCAACAGAAATGAATTTTAAATCCTCCTTGGGCTACTGCATCCCGCGAAGCAAATAACCCGAAATCTGAATACCATTATAAATCCAAAGGTACACCGTTAAGGCCACCAGAACTCCCCGCAAGATTTTTTTCGGCTTATCCTGCAAGCCTTTTATCAGATGAGCCATGGCCACCGGAATAATAAAAATCCACCCCGAGGCCATAATATAGACTTCACCTATTCCAAATCCCAGGATTAAATGCAATGTCACATCACAGGCGAGCCAGGCTAAAGACATCTGCATGAATCTGGAATGCCTTCCAGAAAGAATACCACAGACAAACAAGCAGACGATCAGTCCTTCTACTATGTAATTCACTATCCAGTCATATTCTACAAAGATCGGGCGATTCCAGGACAGATCCTGCATCAGATGCTGCTGATGCAACTGAATCGATTCACCGAAGAAATTTTCTACCAGAGTCTTCCACCGAGGAGTCGTAAAATTCATCAAGCTCAACAAAGGACCCTTTCCGGAAGATACGACATCATGCGTTTTCAACCATCGGTCACGTTCAGCCTGATGTCTAATCACACTTACAGAATCCTTTTCCATTTTAGCCACCTCAATCTTATGGACGGCGGCCTGCTGCGGAACCTCTACGGCATAATATTGACAACGCTGTATACCTGCCAGAAGTATCAGAGGGAAGAGGATTCCAAGAAACACATACTTCTGTGTAATGCATTTCCTGCCATTAGCAAACAAGTTGGCCAGAATGGTCTTTGCCCCATTCGTAACAGAGATTCCTGTCGTTAAGAACAATAACACAAAAGATTGGCTGACAGACATTAATTTGCCCTTCTTCATTTCCATCCCCGCTGCATAAAGCGTAAAGGTCAACAGCATCATTGAAATGATAAAATGATCCGGCACCATAGCAGGTATCAGCACATGAGCAAAAGAGAACAATAAAAGTACAAGAATCGTCGAATCCAACTGATTTAATTCCAAAACCTGACGGAACACCCTATACATAAAGACGAATGCATAAAGAGCACAAACGATGTTTAAAGCAGCAATGAAAAATACGGCCAGATTGATCCCTGTCACTCCCATCAGCCAATGATTGAGCAAATAAAAAGGATAAAGCAACGAAAGGTAAAGAGGATGGCGGACCGTCTCGAAATGCACACGCATGCCAGACGTGGTAATCCAGGACCAACAGTCATAGCCTGACATCTGAAAATGCTTATAGAAGATGGAATAAAATCCCCCTGGAGCGCCTGTGGTATAAAGTCTGAAATGACTGAATATCACCAAGGCATTAAAGAAAGAAAATACCAGAAGCATGATTAATGCAAGCCAGCGTTCCTCTTTCCGTATTCTAAAGATTCCGACAATTCTTTCCATTATCATTATTTACGGCAGAGACCTGGCAAATCAAACACGAGATCCAAACCCCTTGATCTTTATTTTTAATAACCCTGCCTGATATAGTTTCTCTTATCATTACCAAAGATAAGTATATATCAGCATAATGTTATGGATGAATAAGGATGTTACGATAAGAGACGTCAAAGTCCTCATAGCCATCCTTGTCCTGCCCTTTAATACCTTGAACAAACAGCCGATCACGATGGAGATAATGAAGAGCCAGTGTGGACTCATGATATAGATCTCATTCACCCCGAAGCCGAGCCCCAAATGGAGAAACAGGTCAAAAGCGAAAAAGCTCAAAGCCATCCACATTAGCCTGTTTTTCCGTCCACTCCAGATCCCTAATCCAAACAGGAAAACAATCATGCCTTCCACCGCGTAATTCCACCAATGACAATAGTGAACAATAACAGGCCGTGAGTCCAGTACATCCTCCAGCAGATGCCTACTATGCAACTGAATTGATTCACCAAAAAGATTCTCTACAGCAGTTTGAAGTCGGGATGTAGAGATGTCCGTCCAACTCAGAAATCCACTGTGCTCCATCGGTTCTCCCGTATGCCGCGAGCTCACTGAATTTTCAGCTTTGACAATGCGTTGCCTCTTCTGTTTACCTAAAAGAGTCCTGACTCCTTCTTCTATTGCTTCCGGATTTCTCAAGGAAGTCGTATCCCGGAAACGCTGGGCCGTCTTTGCGTCCTGTTTCTTTTGAAAATGCTTTTGCCTGGCCAGATGGACTTGTCCCTCTGGAACGATCACCAACTGGTCTTCCAGTACAGCAACAGCAAAAATAAAAATCGAGGGCAAAATGACTGCCAACAAGAAGTATTTCGGAGTAAAAAAGTTTCTTTTGTTTGTGAACAGTGCTGCTATAAATACTTTAACTCCATTATTTAAGGACACCCCCGCAGTTGCAAAAAACAGCAGAAGGGTCTGCCATATCTTCAGTTGCCTCCCGTACTTCATTTGGATACCCGCTATATAGACCGTAAAGGTCAGCAAAGCCATAGATATGCCGAAATGATCAGGAACCATCAGAGAAATCATCACATAAGCAAAGGAGTAGTTCAGTGCAGACAGGATAAGCGTATCAACTCTTGTCAATCCTATAATTTCCCGGAAGATGCGATACAGGAAAATAAAAGAGTAGATACCAGCAAAGACGAGAATGACGGCAACGACAAACTGTGCACAATTCATCCCTGTAATCAACATGAGAAGTTGATTGGCTGCATAAGGAACATACATCAGAAAAGCAAGAAGAGGATGCCGGTAAACATCATAATAAAGTCCCCATGAAGAAACTGTGATATAAGTCAACGGATCAAAACCCGAAACATGAAAATCCCGGATGAAGATCCAACGATAACTTCTACGCAACAACGTGAAATTATCAAAATAATGATGTATACACAGGAAATTCAAGAAAAGCAAGAGCATCAAAAGGACCAATGTAGGCCAGCGCTCCTCCTTCCGTATTTTAAATATGCCAAAGTGTTTCAATACTGTTTCCATCATTTTACCCATCAAGATCTTAACCATTTTATGGTTACCTAATTAAATACTCTTTTCAAAGAAGCTCCTTATCATTTTCAGTTCCCTTAGCCTAACATATATTGAGTAATAAGCTCACCATTGTACATAAACAAATATATTGTCAGCGCTCCGACAAGGCTGAACATGGACCAGCGTATTTTCTTCCTTTTGCCACTGATTGCCTTCATCAGGTATCCGATAGCAATCGGCATGACATAAATCCAGTGGGCAGTCATCAGATATACTTCGTTGAGTCCAAAGCCCAACCCCAAATGAAGTACCATATCCAGACAGAACCAACTAAGTGCTAACCATAAAAAACGGGAATGACGCCCACACCATATTCCCCATAAAAATAATAACACCAAGAGAAATTCCACCACATAATGATATTTCTCCTGATAATGCACGATCATAGGACGACTGATAAACTCATCCTCCAGAAGATGACTTTTATGTAACTGTATTGATTCGCCAAAAAGATTTTCCACCACACTTTGCCAACGATTGGTAGTCAGATCCGTCCAACGCATGAACTCACCTTGGGAAATAGGAGCACCCTGTATCCGTCTGTGAGATTTCTTCTCAGACGGACCGGAGACTTTTCGGATTGAAGAGCGAGCCAAAACAGAAGCCTTACATCTTGCAGAGTGTTGGAAAAGAGAATCCTGAGCAGACGCCGATGCCAGACGGGCCACCGAATCCTGCTTTATTTTCTCCATCCTGTTTTTTGCCATAGCAGCATGGCGGGCCGTCTCTGCAGGCCAGACGAAATACCGGTACTCGAAACAACAGAATATCCATATCAAAACTGCGGGCACAATAACCGCAAAACAAAAATAGCTCCAGTGAAAAAATTTCTTGCCATTCACAAAAAGCCCGGAAAGGAACACCTTCAGTCCATTATTCAGAGATATACCACTCGTAAGGATAAAGAGAAGGATGGTATGACACATCTTCATAGGTTTCCCAGACTTGATCAATCGCCCTGAAAGATAAAGCGTAAGCAGCAGAGCAAACAATGAAAACACAAAATGGTCAGGGACCATGCTTGAAAGCATGATATAGGCGAAAGAGAAAAGCAAAGCCGTCAGCAAAATAGCCTCAGGTTTAGCCAGTTCAATCACCTCCCGGAAAATCCTGTAAATAAAAATAACAGAATAGAATGCACAGAACACTATCATAACCGCAACGACAAACTGTGCACAGTTAACGCCTGTAATCGCCATCAATCCTCGGTTGATCAAATAGGGAATATACATGACAAACGCCAGCAAAGGATGCCGATAAACGTTATAGCGTGCCTCCCAATGAGAGACGACATCATAAGTGATCGGATCAAAACCGGATACGTGAAACTTACTGATAAACAGATGCCAATAGTCATTTTGCAATGGCGTAAAGACCTCATAATATTTACAGATCGTCAACGTGTTCAGTAGAATAAAAAAGAAAAGAGCAATAATAGCCAGTCCTCTTTCTTCCCTTCTGATTCTGAATAGATTCAGTAATTTCTTCATTTACGACTGCAAAATTAATACTTTTTAATCAAAAAAAAGCGAGGTTGCAGAAATTTACCCCAATAAACAGGATATTTTTTCAACGAAAAAGAGTAACAAAGAAAAGCAGCAAAAAGAAAAGGCAAATAGACCTTGGAAGATTAAGGAAGGAAGTTTTCTCATATACGGGTCAGGAAGAAACGTACCAGCAAGAAATTAGTAGGCACACAGATGCAAAACATTGGTATTGGCGCCCACAGACGTCCCATCCCTATCCACAGGAAGAAGTTAAAGGTAATCATCTGCAAAAAATAATTGACAACATGACTGAAAAGAAAACCAGCGCCTCGTTTAGCATTGGCTCTTACATGAAAAGTAAAGCGAGTACTGGCAAAGAAATTGAAAACGAAACTGGCCAGATAGGCAATTGTCATTGCAATTGTTGACCATACATGAATATGTCCCGAGATACCCATCAAATGGATCAATATCCAGTAAATACCATATTGGATCAGTGTTGCAATAAGACCAACCACGCAAAAGCGCATCATCTGGTCAAGATTCTTATGCTCTTTTCTTTTCAAGAGATCTAACTTATCTTTTACTCCCATGCCTAATCTCTAAAAGGTTTGAAGAAGCCCTGATCAGCAAAGTTCAGCATCTCCCTATCTCCCCTGCTGTCTCCGAAAGCAAAGATTTCATAATCCTCTCTGGGTCCCTTCAAAACAGCTTTAATACGGTTAACTTTTTCAGGGCCATAGCAATTTTTCGTTTTGAACCGTCCCGTTATCCTACCATCAATAACTTCCAATTGTGTACCGATCACAACAGGGCCATTCCCCACAAAAGGCCGGACCCATAGATCCGGACTTGCACTGACCACAAGAACTTGGCAGCCACGATATAAGGCCTCATGAAGTTTAAGAACGGCCCGTTTACGTAACAGATTTGAACGATCATGTGCGAAAGCCTGACAATTCTGGTTAAATTTTTCTGCGGACATTCCCTTATAATAGAAAGTAAAAAACTTCTGTTTGACTTTCCAATTCGGATACAGATGGCACTTCATCAAAACCAGCAATGGACTGTAAATCAAAAGTCCTATCAAAAGTTGGAAATCACCTTTACTATATCGGATAAATTCTATCAGCGTATCTTTCCTCGTTAAGGTCCCATCAAAATCAAAACAATAGACTTTCTTCTTATCCATCTGACATATCATTAAAGATTCCTCTACCCAAACACATAAATAATCAGCAAAAAAGCTGCCAGCCAGGCCAGAATATCCAGTTGGATAAAGTGGTCCTTGAGCAGGACTTGAGTAGGATTGCCACTTTTTTCATCCACTACGGTAATCTGGATATATCTCAGAAGTCCCAATAACACGAAAACACTTGTCAGATAGAGGTGATCCGTATGAAAATGCATCATTACCTCAGGGCTGACCGTATACATAATATAACAAACGAGAGTGACCGAAGCCGTTATGGTAATCGACTGATTGATAAACGTAAGATTATAGCGACTCGTATTCTTCCTCGGAGCTTTACCAGTTTCTTTCATTTTCAGCACATCATCACGGCGCTTAGCGAAACTCATGAAAAGCGTAATCAGAAAGGTCATCAGTACGATCCACTTGCTCAATTCGATACCTGCCGCATTTCCTCCTGCAAAAAGCCGGAGCACAAAACCGAATGCGACCACACATACATCAATAATAGCAAACTGTTTTAGTTTTGCACAATAGGCTAAATTCAAGAGCCAATAAAAGACAATAACTGCCCCTGTTTGTAATCTATGATCCGGTAACAACCATAGAACAAAAATCGAGAAGAAGAACAGAAGGAACATCATTTCATACGCATGACGGACACTAATCGTCCCGGCAGCTACCGGACGGTGACACTTTTCAGGGTGATGACGATCATCTGGTGCATCTTGAATATCATTGAAACAATAAATAGAAGAAGCCGCAAAACAAAAAGAAACCGCTGCAACAGCAGCAGCCCACAAATCACGGATTTCAAAGAGAGCACCTCCGAAAAATACAGGGATGAAAACAAATAGATTTTTCAACCACTGCTCTGGTCTTATCAATTTTAAAATATCTTTCATATCTGAATACGATTTTCAATTATATGGGTTACCCATCCTACAATAAGATGTAAAATCCAAGAAAGGGGAAGCGTAATGACAATACATAAAAGAAATGTTTCCCAATAATTCAAAGAATCAGGAATATACACGAGGACAAAATGCAGATGGATAAGATAAGCTTCCAAGCTCAATGCACCTACCTGGCGGAAAAACAGATTAAACCATTTCGGCGTCCTGCGAAACAAGCGGTTAAGCAGAAGGATCGTAGTCACTGTCAAGGGAATATAGAGCATACGTTCCACATACAGGGGGAATTGTCCATGCAAGTTCTGTTCAAGAAAGACACTTGACAGTAAAGTCATCAAGAACATTAATAAGATCATCCAGATAGAAGCGCCATCTAATTTTTGTTTTTGCTTTACCATTTCCCCCATATCAATTCCAATGAAGAAGATAGGCACACGGCTCCAGAAAATTTCCAGATGGCCTACAAGATGATGAATAGGCGGTATGTATTGGACGAGAATACACCACAAGATCATAACTACCGGTAACCAGCGATAGATAGGATGCCGTCTGATCAGTTCCATATAAGGTGGTGCAAAAAGATAAAGCATCATAATGGCCGGGATATACCAGAAAGAAAGTTCATCATGTAGCCAGAACCCACTATTGAACCCTATTTCTCCTATCAGCCAGAGCCACTCGTGCAAGCCCCCACCATGAAATCGGGGGATGTAAAACAAGCAAGCAATGATAAACCAGCAAGGATAAACCCGGATGAAGCGCCGAAGGTAAAAATGTCTTGCGGAAGGTACTTTAGCCCAGGAGAACCATAGCCCTATTCCACTCAAGAACAAGAACATATCAACTCCTATATTCCCTATCCTTCTCAAGCCAAAAAACTGGTCATAACGTGGCAACCCGACATGGAAGAGAATTACAAAAAGCATCGCCATTCCCATCAGTTCGCCCCGATAACGGCTGATGTTTTCTAACTCTATGTCTTTTACTTTCCACTTCATCTTATTCATTATGATTTGGTACTTCTCACATACCGGAGCTCCTTGACCGTTAGATTCCAAACATTTTAATCCATAAAGTCATTAAGTAAACACTGATACAATTACCCTTTCCATGAAGGTATATCCCTCAATGAATAGGTTTCGGAATTTTTTTCATCAACTGCTTCCATAACCAGGCCAAGCCGATACTCGCGATAATATATAAGAACAAACCCGTATAAAGATTTCCTTGCCGGCTAATCGGAATAAATATTTTCCTTGTAATAGGATGACAGATAAAAAGTGCAGCACTTATTTCCCCCATCCAAACCAAGCCACGATTAACAATATTGCGGTGATCCAATTTCAACACCTTTACCAGCGCGACACTAAAAGCACAAACCAACGCAGGCACAAAAGTCCATGTGAAGAAATTGAGGCTAAACACATAACTGAAAACAAATGACAAAAACAATACAGACCAATCAAACTGGCTTTTACCTACCCGATTCCGCCAAAACATCAACTGTTCCTGCTTACGGGCGAAAAGAAGTCCACAGCAAAAAGGAAGCAAACTTCCCATAAAATTATACCGATACCAATTAAGAGCATCTCCCTCAGGATCAAACAAGAATTGTCCAAAGACAGAAAGAGCCATCACCATCACTGTCCAGCGATTACTTCGTTGATAGAGAAGCAAACGGTAGATGACATAAAGTTGAAAAAGCATTCCGAAAAACCAATAAGGTCCAGGCCAGATAACCTGATCAGGATGAGGGAAAAAATTATTAAAAAGTCCCAATTGGGCAATAATACCTCCAACTTGATAATGAAATGCTCCCGGGGTTATCTCATCAATCATGATAAAGGCCACGAAACCGGTCACCATCATCCTGAAAAGTTTCAAAAAATGATAGCGGATAAAGGAAACAGGTTTGACTGACGAGGCTAAGGGCCTGACACTCTTGTGCTCATATTTCATTACTAGTCCATACGCACTCAAAAAGAGAAATACCGGCACGCCATAATGTCCAAAGAAAGAAAGCAAGTGAATCGGCAGCTTAATGTCCGGGGTCAACAACGCATGATTGAGCGAATCTACATTATTCTGGAAATACTGATACTCGTTCTCCCGAACAATACCCGGTAACCAATGACAATAGTTATGCAGGAATATGCCGATAATGGCAAGTCCGCGTAAAGCCTGACACTCTACCCGGGAAAGCATTTCTTTCGATCCCCTTTTATCTTGATGATTCGATTCGCTCATTTCTTATTCTATAATCCTAACCCTTTATACTTTCTGCATTTTATAAAAAGGAAATTCATTTCCACATTTGGATAGCCAGATTGAAATGATCTCCAATTCCCCCTCTTTACAGTCATCCTGTCAGTTATGCACAGCAGCTCTCTGTCTCAGTTTATCATAGTCAGTTGTATTCTTTAAGATACGGGGGCGATTTTCATCATATTCCGGACTCAAAAGATTATATTTTGCATGATAATACTTTGTATGGATACCCGCCAGATAAAGCAGCATATCCGGTAAGGCATCTGTCATAAATTTACGATGGCGGGCCTCCATTATTTCCTGGAATATCTCCGGATGATGCCGGATATAATCCTTAGAACAATAGATCCAGAAAGGAATTTCAAATTCATAATGGGCTAAAGGCCAGTCTATGGCAGATGAATGATTGCGGCAAATAAAACCACGATTACCTTCATAGCATTCTTCACCATGATCTGGCATATAGATGACGATGGCATTCTGATGAGCAAAGCGCTTGACAATCTGATTAACAATAGAATCATTATATAAACAGGCATTGTCATAATAGCTCAGCATCTTGCGTTGTTTCGGGGTCAGATTGGGACGCAGATCATTATATTGAGAAGCAAAGAAATGTGTCTGGTCACGAGGGTAACGATCACGATAGCTTACATGTTGGCCAATGAGATGAAAAATGATGAGGTTATGTGACAGCCGCATTGGGGACTTCGGATCAAAATTAAACTTTCGGTCTTTCAGATCCCGATCGTAATCCTCAAGGAGTCCCGCATCATACTGATGCAACTGAGAGTTCCTGGTATCGAATTCCTGACGACTTAAAGCAGGATGATTCAAGAAAAAACCACCACTGAAATCATAGACTTCTTCATGAGCCTTGGGAAGGAACTGATTAGTCAAGAAAGTAACATGATAACCGGCCTTCCTGAAAATCTGTGGGAAAAGCGGATAATCGCACCATTCCCCCTTCTCTCCCACGACATGCATAGAAAAGACATTCTTGAAGACATAGCTAGTCAAGTTCCAGCAGGAGACGACATCATCATAATTTATCAGTAAGCCCGATCTTCGTAAAGCAACCTGACGAGGAGTCGTGGGCATGAAATAGCCATCCAGTTGAGCATGTACTTTGCCATAACTTTCTCCAATAATCAACACGATATTGGGAGAAGTAAAAGCACAACTATCTACTTTTATGCTTTTTGAAGCCTTCATCAATTGCCCCAGTTGTTTGCTTGCCAGATGATTGGCATAAAGACTGAACACCAGTCGGGAAACAGGTGTATAAAGTTGGGCATGATCCGGTTCGGTCAGTGTATGCTCAACCTCCCCAATCGTATTTCCGGAAAAGAGACGGACCGTGGCTGCCTTATTAGGTATACTGGCAACCATACACCAAATCAAGAACAAAAAGGCAAGAGTTCCTAAAATAGGACGAGAGGCAGGAGCCCACAAGAATATTTTTCTCTGCCAGCACTTCAAACTATTCTTTACTGCAGAAGGGAACAATTTTAAGATCAAATGCCGGCATGCATAAAAGACATGGATCAATAAGAGCAGAAGGATCCATCCGACTCTGCTAAAAAGAAGATCAAAGGAAAACAATGACGATATTGCCTCACTGGCTTCCCTGCCATTTGTCTCACCTACCAGCATCAAGATGGAAGGATTCAAGGTGGAACTAAAATCCAC
>DHOX01000064.1:14489-32639 GCA_002409785.1 Prevotella sp. UBA5379
TCAAAATACAGCATGCTACATATAAGTCAAGAAAGAGTTCAGTATACATAGATGTGGCTACATGCGCTCCCGCATGATCCGGCAGCACACAAAAAGCACTTACCACACCAAGAATATACATAAACACAAAAAATCCTGAATTTGCCTTAAGAGGATATAGAAACTTTTCCATCAAAAGAGCAATCCTTTTTAAATATCTCATTGAGAGTCCACTATTTGGCCGCAAAGATAGTTCAATTTAGGCAGAGGACAAAATTATTTCTCGTTTTTCATAGCATCACCTGATTATATCCCATACCGGTAATCGCCCTCTCTGACCATTTCCTCAGCTACGATTTCAGGCACAAGATCATCTATCGGTTCATGATTCTGGATACGACGCCTGATATCCGTACTACTGATATGAATGAGCGGAGCATGCAAGAGACTGACATGAGGCGGTAGAGTACCTTCATTAATGTTAATTCCCTCCCTAGGATAAACGCATACCGGATAGTTTCTTAAAATATCCTCATGATGATACCAGTCGTCAAAATAGGCCCAATTATCCCCTCCTACAAGTAAGGTAAAGGATCGGTCCGGGAAATCCTTACTCAGTTTCTGCAATGTATTCCAAGTATAGGATGGCCGCGGAAGATGGAATTCATAATCCTTAGCCACCAGCCCCTTTTCTCCCTGTAAGGCCAATTGCATCAGGTGGAAGCGTTTACTATCCTCAAGAAGCGCTTCATGCCGTTTCCATGGATTTTGCGGAGAGACCATAAGCCATACCTCATCCAGTTCCGCTCCTTTGAGAAATTGACGGGCCAATTGAATGTGTCCGTTATGAATAGGGTTAAAAGAACCTCCGTAAATTCCGGTCTTTATTTTTTTCATGTCAGTTGTCCTATAAGGATTCCCCCAAGATGCTTTATATCAGGATTCGGGCCGGTAAATAAAAAAAGTGAACCTGAAGATCGTCTAACTTCCTTCATCACCAGATACTCTTTCAATAATTGAATTTCTATCATAAATCATCGAGACAAGACATATACCTCTTATTCGGATATTTTAGTATATCAGATTTTACAGTTTCAGTGATCTGTTCCCTTAAGAAAACGATTAATGATTTCATAAGTTTCACATTCTGCATCTACAAGAATATCATTGACTATAACATGATCAAATTTTGAAGCGAAGGTCAATTCGTAACCAGCCTTCGATAAACGCTGTTCGATTACTTCAGGAGCATCTGTATGACGGCTCATCAGGCGGCGGCGAAGTTCCTCGATCGAAGGCGGCTGAATAAATAAGCTCAAGGCCCTTTCTCCATAAAATTTCTTGATGTTACATCCTCCCTTGACATCTACATCAAAGACCACATTCTCCCCCTTTGCCATCTGAGACTCCACTTGAGATTTCAACGTACCATAAAAATGCCCAGGGTACACCTCTTCATATTCCAGAAATTCACCTTTACTGATTTTCTTCCTGAACTCCTCTACAGTCAAGAAAAAATACTCCACTCCATTCTTCTCCATTCCACGAGGTGCACGACTGGTACAACTTATAGAGAACGCCAAATGAAACTCCGGGTGCTTCTCCATGAGATATTTCACGATCGTACTCTTTCCACTTCCACTGGGAGCACTGAAAATAATCAATTTTCCTTGTTTCATAATCATCCGTATTATTATGATCAATCCGTGATTAATTCCGCCGAATATAACTTACCGTCAATATTATTAAGGCTCAACAGAAATAAGTCTGTTGAGCCCTTATGATACTATATTTACCGAATATTCAAATATCAAAGACATAAAACGGTTCTACTCTAGACAAGTCCGCAACATTACAATGCGTTCAGCACCTGCTCCTTGATTTGCTCCAGCTCATCCTTCATCTTAACCACAATGTTCTGCATCTCAGCCTGGTTACTCTTAGAACCGGTTGTATTGATTTCTCTTCCCATTTCTTGAGCAATGAAACCAAGCTTCTTCCCTACAGGACGATCCTCATTCATTGTTTCTCTGAAATATTTCAGATGATTAGTCAATCGCTGTTTTTCTTCACTGATATCCAGTTTTTCAATATAATAGACCAGTTCCTCTTCCAGGCGATTATTATTATATTCGGCTTCAGGAATTTCCTTCAAATGCTTGATGATGTCTTCTTTGATTTTAGGCACACGCGCCTTCTCGTATGGTTCAATGCTGGCAAGCAACTTTTCGATATTATCGACTTTCTCTGTAAACTTTTTCTGAAGGGCAGCGCCTTCCTGTTTACGAAAGTCGATAAGATGCTGCAAAGCCTCCTCAATCACCCCTTTAGCTACGCACCATTCATCATCTTCCAGATCATTTGTATCCGGTTTTGTTGTTACATCCGGCATCTTGATCAGCACAGAATACCAATCATGGGGCTCCGGAATTCCGGTAGTCTTAGAAATCTCCTTAATTTGCTGATAATAGTTATCAATAAGGGCAGTATTGAGAGGAGTCGCCTCCACTACGGTATCCTGTTCGATCCAAATAGAGAAATCTATTTTACCACGCTGTAAAGCTTTACCGACAGTCTGTCGGATTTCCATTTCCTTTTCACGATAAATCGGAGCAATACGGGTGGAGAGGTCAAGACTCTTGGAATTCAGAGATTTAATCTCAACATTAATTTTCTTTTCCTTATAGGTTGCGACCGCCTTGCCGTAACCGGTCATTGACTGTATCATACTTAGTTAGCGTTAATTTTCTGCAAAACTACAAAAAAATCGGGAAAATTGATTAACTTTGCGTCCTAATTAAGAAAATATTTTATCTATGTCGTGCATATTAAACATTGAGACAAGTACGAAATCGTGCTCAGTAGCTGTTAGCGATGACGGCAAAGTCATTTTTAATGATGAAGATCATAGCGGTTCGAATCACAATATTAAATTGGGCATATTTGTAGATGAAGCTTTATCTTTCACGGATAATCATGCTATCCCTTTAGATGCAGTAGCCGTCAGTAGTGGTCCTGGATCCTATACGGGACTGCGTATCGGTACAAGTATGGCTAAGGGCGTCTGCTATGGGCGCGGCGTCAAATTGCTCGGTATTCCAACACTTGAAATCTTATGTGTCCCAGTTCTTCTACAAGAAATGATCCCAGAAGAAAATGCGCTATTGGTCCCGATGCTTGATGCCCGTAGAATGGAAGTTTATTCTCAGATTTTCGACCGTTCTCTCAAAGAAGTAAGAAAAATCCAAGCCAACGTAGTTACTTCGGATACTTACAAAGAATATTTAGATAAAAGGCCCGTGTATTTTTTTGGTGACGGAGCTTCCAAATGTATGGACATCATCCATCATCCCAATGCACATCTGATCAAGAATATAGAGCCTTTAGCTAAAAATATGCTCCCCCTGGCAGAAAAAAGAATTGCCGAGCAAAAATTTGAAGATGTAGCATACTTTGTACCTTTTTACCTGAAAGACTTTATTGCCACTAAACCGCGTAAATTATTGTAAGATAAAGTAATAACGTCTCAACGACAAAGCCATAATGCAATAATAGCCGGGAAAAGGCAAACACCTACATAGGGGCAAGTAGTCCATATACCAAGTAGTCCATATATAGAGATTACAATTATCTTAAGGTAGTAAAAATGAATTTAGAAGGATTAGATTACAACACTCAGCGCAGCAAACTTGTTCTGCCGGAATATGGAAGGATCGTTCAGAATATGGTTGATCATGCCATGACGATCCAAGATCGCCAAGAACGGCAGAAATGTGCAGAAGCCATTATTGTCATTATGGACAGAATGTATCCAGAGAGCCAGGATACAGAGGATCATCAGCATAAATTATGGGATCACCTGGCCTTAATGAGCGGATTCAAACTGGACATTGACTATCCCTATGACATTCGGGAAGCAGAAGACATGGCTTCCTCAAAACCAAAGCCACTGCACTATCCAATGAAGAAAATACCTGTACGGCATTATGGCAGTCTGATGTTCGAGACTTTTCAGAAATTGAAGGAAATGGAACCTGGTCAAGAACGTGATGAACTAACCAGGGTCGTAGCCAATCAGATGAAACGTGACCTTGTCCAGTGGAGTCATGGGCTGAGTGATGATGAGAAAGTAGCTTCGGACCTGGCAACCTATACCGATGGGAAAGTTCAACTCGATCTCAGCAAATTCGAGTTTGACCGGATCCCTTCAAAAGTTCCTGCAGGAACCAATAATAATAAGAGAAAGAGAAAATAAGCCTATGGAATCGTTCATCATCGAAGGTGGTCATACGCTGAAAGGCACGATTACTCCTCAAGGTGCAAAGAACGAGGCGTTAGAAGTGATCTGTGCATCCATTCTCACTTCTGCTCCTGTAAGAATTAAAAATATTCCGGACATCTTAGATGTCAATAATCTCATCAAACTCTTAACTGATATTGGTGTAAAAGTAACGCAGAATAGCAAGCATGACTATACTTTTCAGTCTGATGACCTCAATCTTGACTATTTAGGAAGTCAGGAATTCGTAAGCAAATGCTCTAAACTCCGCGGGAGTGTCTTACTTATCGGTCCTCTGCTTGGCCGTTATGGAAAAGCGACTATTGCAAAACCCGGCGGAGATAAAATCGGACGACGCAGACTAGATACTCATTTCCTGGGGTTCAAAGCCCTCGGAGCTAAGTTTGTTTATGATGAAAACCGTAATACGTTCGAAATTCAAGCCAAGAAGCTTAAGGGCACCTATATGCTTCTCAATGAGGCTTCAGTAACGGGCACTGCGAATATTATTATGGCAGCTGTCCTGGCTGAAGGTACCACCACCATATATAATGCAGCATGCGAGCCGTATATACAACAGCTTTGTCACCTTCTCAATGCCATGGGAGCCAGTATCAGTGGCATTGCGAGCAATCTGCTTACAATTGTAGGTGTAAAGACCCTACATGGAGCCAGCCATCACATTCTTCCGGACATGATTGAAATCGGATCATTTATCGGCATGGCGGCGATGGTAGGAGAAGGGGTACGGATTAAGAATGTGTCCTTGCATAATCTGGGAATTATTCCTGATACTTTTCGTCGTATTGGTATAAAAATGAATATTGAAGACGATGACCTGATCATTCCACAACAGAGGCACTATACGGTTGACACTTTCCTGGATGGAACTATTCTGACATTGAGTGATGCCCCATGGCCAGGACTTACTCCAGATTTGTTATCCGTGCTTCTTGTCGTAGCCACTCAGGCACGTGGGACCGTACTCATTCATCAGAAAATGTTTGAGAGTCGCCTATTTTTTGTTGATAAATTAATAGACATGGGTGCCCAAATTATCCTCTGTGATCCTCATCGCGCTGTCGTTGTAGGGCAGGACCGGAAAAAACAACTGCGGGCCGGTCGCATGGCCAGTCCTGATATTCGTGCAGGAATTGCTTTGCTGATTGCGGCTATGAATGCCAAAGGTACCAGCCGGATTGACAATATAGAACAAATTGACCGCGGCTATCAAAATATAGAACAACGACTTAATCATATAGGTGCTAAAATTACTCGTGTAGTAGAATAGACAAAAACGACAGATCAGACGAGGAGTAAATCCATCATGAAAGAAAATGAAGTATTTTATATCGGACGGCTGGGAAAACCTCATGGAGTGAAAGGAGAAATAACCTTTCTTTTTGAGGATGATATATTTGATCATGTCAATATTGATTACCTCATCCTCAAAATAGAAGGTATTCTTGTTCCTTTTTTCGTGGAAGACTATCGTTTTCAGAATGGAGATGCGGCTTATCTGAAATTTGAAGATATTGATACAATGGATAAGGCCAGCGAATTGACGGGTACAGAAGTTTTCTTTCCCAAAAGTATAGCAGGAGCGGTTGAAAATCCTCTAAAAAGGACAGGTCTATCCCACTATCAACTGATCGACAATCATACTGGTGAAACGATTGGGACGATTGAAGGAATCGATGATTCTACATTAAATCAACTCTTTAAGGTAAAGACTCCAGAAGGAAAACATTTTCTTGTCCCTGCTTCTGAAGAGTTGATCAAGAATATTAATTCCGATGAGCATACTATCCACATCAATCTGCCCGATGGACTTCTGGACCTTTAGGGAAAAGAGTATCTTTTCCAGAACAAGGGGAATCCGGCTGTCCCGCAGAAAGATTCACCCTCAAATAAGATTTGTCCGTTGTAGTTATCACATCCTATTGAAATGAAAAAAAAGCAAATATGTATTCTCGGTTCGACGGGAAGTATTGGTACCCAGGCTCTGGATGTTATCCGGCAACATAGTGACCGATACGAAGTTTATTGCCTTACGGCCAATCATTCTGTAGAGAAACTGGCTGAACAGGCTCGCGAATTTAACCCGGCGGCTGTAGTAATTGCGACAGAAAGCCTTTATGATCAACTCCAGCAAATGCTTGCAGATCGTCCGGACATAAAGGTCTATGCCGGGAAAAGAGCATTGGATGAGATCGTCGAAGCAGGTCCTATTGACATGGTACTGGCAGCGATGACAGGATTCGCGGGTCTGACGCCCACGATACATGCTATTAAAGCCCACAAGAAAATCTGTCTGGCAAATAAAGAAACACTTGTTGTTGCAGGCGAACTGATCTGTAACCTGGCAAAAGAATACCACGCCCCTATCCTCCCGGTTGACAGTGAGCACTCTGCCATTTTTCAAAGTATCGTAGGTGAAGATCACAATCAAATCGACAAGATTCTTCTGACCTGTTCTGGAGGTCCATTCAGGCTCTATACCCCAGAGCAACTCTGTAAGGTGACCGCAGAAGAGGCGCTGAACCATCCAACCTGGAATATGGGAGAAAAGATCACTATTGACTCTGCCTCTCTCATCAACAAGGGTTTTGAAGTAATGGAAGCAAAATGGCTCTTCGGCGTGCCGCCCAGTCGAATACAAGTTCTCATCCATCCACAAAGCATCGTACACAGCGCTGTACAGTTTGTTGATGGTGCTGTCAAAGCTCAATTGGGTGTCCCAGATATGCGACTGCCCATACAATATGCGTTTTCTTTTCCGGAACGCCTACCTTTAAAAGGAAAACGGCTTGACTTGATTCAAGTTGGTAAACTTGAATTTTTTCCACCAGATATTGATAAATTCAAATGTCTTTCTCTGTCCTTTGAAGCTATTCGAAGAGGAGGAAATATGCCCTGTATTCTCAATGCTGCCAACGAAATAGCCAATGCAGGTTTCCGACGTGGAAAATGTTCTTTTCTCGGAATGGCCGATATCATAGAAGAAACGATGAAAAGGGTTCCTTTTGACCGTCAGCCAGACTACGACGTCTATATAAGAACTGATGAAGAAGCACGAAAGATTGCCACAGAAATCATGAAACATTCTTCTTAATCAGACAACTTGATATCAAAAATAACAATAAGTAAAATTCTTTTAGAAAAAAAATGGAAGTATTTTTGATCAGATTGCTCCAGTTTATACTGTCAATCTCTCTCCTGGTACTACTTCATGAACTCGGGCACTTCACCGCAGCCAAGATCTTTGGAGTACGTGTACTGAAATTCTATCTTTTCTTTGATCCTTGGTTTCATCTCTTTGAATTCAAGCCTAAGAACAGTGAAACTACATACGGAATAGGTTGGTTACCGCTAGGCGGATATACAGAAATAGCCGGCATGGTCGACGAAAGTTTCGATACAGAGCAGTTGCATAAACCTGCACAGCCCTGGGAATTTCGCAGTAAGCCAGCATGGCAACGACTCATTATCATGGTAGCCGGTGTATTTGTTAACTTCATCGTAGCTCTATTCATCTATTCAATGATCATGTTTCATTGGGGAGATACCTATATTGCTTCGAAAGACATGACCTACGGATTCCAGTTTAATAAAGAGGCTAAAGCATACGGATTCCAAGACCATGATATTCTTTTAGGGACAGACCGTGGGACCTTTAAAGACTTCAATGCCGATTTATACCGTAATCTGAGTAAAGCCAAGACTTGTTATGTCCTGCGTAAAGGGCACAAAGTTAAGATTTCCCTTCCTGGAGGAATGAACATGCTGGAGATGCTAAAAGCCTCTCCACAATTTGTCAGACCCTATTATCCTGCAAAAATCGATAGTGTGGCCAAGGGTGTCCCGGCAGAAAAGATAGGAATGAAAAAGGGGGATGAGATTCTGGCTATCAACGGCAAGAAAGTTGAGACCACTTTTGATGTAACAGATATATTAAAAGCAAAAAGTCAAGATGTCAACAAGGGAATGACCCATCAAGATAGTGTGAACATCCTCACTATCCCCATCGTTTTTCAACATGCAGGTAGCACAACACCCGATACAACTCAAGTGACACTTACTGGAGATGCAAAGCTCGGCGTTATCTTTGATGTCCCGACAATCAACCAATATAAGGAAACCCATATTTCTTATAGCTTCTTTGCCAGTTTCCCTGCTGGAATTAAATATGGCTGGGACGTGCTCAAAGGCTATGTAGGTGACATGAAATATGTATTTTCTGCTGACGGAGTAAAAAGTCTCGGTGGGTTTGGAGCCATCGGGAGTCTGTTCCCTCCAACCTGGAACTGGTATATGTTCTGGAAAATGACAGCTTTCCTAAGTATCATCTTAGCCTTTATGAATATTTTACCGATCCCGGCACTCGATGGTGGACATGTTCTCTTTTTGCTCTATGAAATCATTACCCACCGAAAGCCAAGTGAAAAATTCCTGGTCAGGGCTGAGGCAATCGGAATCGGAATATTAATATTACTACTGATCATAGCCAACCTGAATGATGTGCTGCGATGGCTCGGAGTAATGTAGCGAAACTGCTTATAAGTTATATCATGCCTTTTGTTCATGATAAATAAAAAGGCATCGTTCAAGGGGAGAAAGAATCACGAGTAAATTCTTTCTCTCTTTTTATTAATATATACCACAAAAAAGTGCATTCAGAATCCATCTCTTTCCACATAACCCATCCATATATTACCTAAAATCTCTACAATAATTGCAACCTGATATTTCCTATGGTTTTATAGATAAAAAACTCTTATATTTATTAAAATATAATACAAAACAAGAAATATTCGACGAATTAATACATATTTTACTAATTTCATATTGCATTATGGAAGTTTATTTGTACTTTTGTATCCGATTTGATAGAGAAATTAGCAAAACCCGAATTATATGCAACAAGTAAAGAGAGATGGATTGTATGATGCCGCCAATGAGCATGACGCTTGTGGTGTCGGCATGATCGTAAATATCCATGGAAACAAAAGTCACGAACTCGTGGACAACGCTTTGAAGGTTTTGGAAAATCTTCGTCACCGTGGCGCTGAAGGTGCAGACGGGAAAACCGGTGATGGTGCCGGAATTCTACTCCAAATACCCCATGAGTTCATTCTTCTTCAAGGGATTCCTGTTCCTGAAAAAGGTAAATATGGCACAGGATTAGTCTTCCTCCCTAAAGAGGAAAAACGCCAACAAGAGATCCTCGCTATCATGATAGAGGAAATTGAGCGCGAAGGATTATCTTTAATGCACTTGAGAAACGTACCCACTAACTCGGACTGTCTGGGGAAGGCTGCTTCAGCCAGTGAACCTGATATCAAACAAGTGTTTATCACAGGTGTGACGGATGACAAACTGGATTCCTTTGAACGCATGCTCTATATCATTCGAAAGAAAATAGAACATCGTGTGCCAGACAAGGACTTCTATATCTGTTCCTTATCAAGCAAAACCATTGTGTATAAAGGGATGCTCTCCAGTCTTCAGTTGCGTCAATACTATCCAGACCTGACTAATAATTATTTTACCAGTGGCCTTGCTTTAGTACATAGTCGTTTCAGTACAAACACATTCCCCACCTGGAGCCTGGCTCAACCTTTCCGTTTCCTTTGCCACAATGGAGAGATCAATACGATCCGTGGTAACCGGAGTTGGATGAAGGCCCGTGAATCCGTCCTTTCATCCAAAGCACTTGGAAATATCAAGGACATTTCCCCTATATTACAACCAGGCATGAGCGATTCTGCCAGTCTGGACAATGCACTTGAATTTTTTGTCATGAGCGGGCTGTCACTGCCTCATGCTATGGCTGTCCTCATCCCTGAAAGTTTTAACGATAAGAATCCTATTTCAGATGAGCTGAAAGCCTTCTACGAATACTATTCCATCCTGATGGAACCATGGGATGGACCAGCCGCACTAATGTTCAGCGACGGCCGTTATGCCGGCGGAATGCTTGACCGTAATGGACTCCGCCCTGCCCGTTATGTCATTACAAAGAATGATACGATGGTAGTGGCTTCAGAAGTAGGTGTTATGGACTTTGATCCCAGTGAAGTAGTAAAGAAGGGTCGTCTGAAACCAGGTAAGCTCCTGCTTGTGGATACTCAGGAAGGCAAGATCTACTATGACAATGAAATCAAGGAACAACTAGCAGCGGAGCATCCGTACCGGGAATGGCTGAAAGAAAACCGGATTCAATTGGAAAATATCCATAGCGGCCGTAAGATCCCCAACAGTATAGACCATCTGATCCGAAAAGAAGTAGAATTTGGATTTGGTGCAGAGGATATCAATGACACGATCATACCAATGGCTACCCAGGCAAAAGAGCCCACAGCTTCAATGGGAAACGATACGCCACTGGCAGTCTTGTCTGACAGACCCCAGATTTTCTTCAATTATTTCAGGCAGCAATTTGCTCAGGTAACCAATCCTGCCATCGATCCAATCCGAGAAAAACTGGTGATGAGTCTGACGGAGTATATCGGACGAGTAGGGACCGGTATCCTGAATCCGGACGCATCTAACTGCAAAATGGTCCGCTTACCTTATCCTATCCTGACAAACGGCCAACTTGATATTCTATGCAATATCAGATACAAAGGATTCAAGACCATTAAACTTCCGATACTCTTCGAACGATCCAAGGGAGAAGAAGGACTTCGCGAGGCATTGGATGACCTTTGTCAAAAAGCTGAAAAGAGTGTAGACGATGGCTATAATTACATTATACTGAGCGATAGGAATGTAGATGAGACACATGTGGCAATTCCTTCATTACTCGCTACCAGTGCCGTTCATCACTATCTAATAGAAGTCGGGAAGCGTGTACAAACGGCCTTGATCGTTGAAAGTGCTGAAATCCGGGAGGTCACACATGCGGCATTGCTATTAGGGTATGGTGCCTCTGCACTCTGTCCTTATCTGACCTATGCCATCCTGGATGATCTCGTAAAACGTGGTAAGATTCAGGAAAACTATGCAACAGCAGAAAACAATTACATTGAAGCTGTCAAAAAAGGATTATTGAAAATTATGGCAAAAATGGGTATCTCTACCATCCGCAGCTATCGCGGAGCACAGATATTCGAAGCGGTCGGACTTTCAGAGAATCTTTTAAAGGCTTATTTCGGAACAGACATCAGTACGATTGGCGGTATTGGACTGAAGCAGATTGCGAAGGATGCTATAGACCTCCACGATCAAGCTTTTGACAAGAAAGAAAAATATGAATTTCTGCCTAACCAGGGTGAGCAGCATTACCGTAAGGACGGTATCCAGCATGCCTGGAACCCGGAGACCATTGCTACACTACAATTAGCCACCCGAACAGGCAACTACCAATTATTCAAGAAATTTGAAGACTTAGTAGATCATAAACCGAAACCGATATTTCTGCGAGACTTCCTAGAAGTAAAAAGTGACCGCAAGCCAATTCCTATTGAACAAGTAGAACCGGAGGATCACCTTGTCAAACACTTTGTTACTGCCGCAATGAGTTTTGGAGCCTTGTCAAAAGAAGCTCATGAAGCGCTGGCACTTGCCATGAACGCACTGGGGACAAGGAGTAATACAGGAGAAGGCGGAGAGGACAGCTACCGTTTTCATAATACCATTGACGGCATCAGTCTGGCTAACAAAACCAAACAGGTAGCCAGCGGTCGTTTTGGGGTAACTACAGAATATTTAATAAATGCCGAAGAAATACAAATTAAGATTGCACAAGGTGCAAAACCTGGAGAAGGAGGCCAGCTGCCGGGCTTTAAAGTAGATCAGGTCATCGCCCGGACACGCCACTCCATTCCTGGTATTTCCTTGATTTCTCCCCCTCCTCACCATGATATCTATTCAATCGAAGATTTAAAGCAATTGATTTTCGATTTAAAGAATGTAAATCCTAAAGCCATTATCAGCGTCAAACTAGCTGCAGAAAGTGGTGTAGGAACAATCGCAGCAGGAGTAGTAAAGGCAAAAGCCGATCTGGTAACTATTTCCGGTGCTGAAGGAGGTACAGGTGCTACCCCGGCATCCAGCAGACGATGGGCAGGAATCTCTCCTGAAATCGGATTGTCAGAAACACAACAGACCCTAGTCAAAAACGGACTCCGATCGATCTCTCGTTTACAAGTTGAAGGTCAATTGAAAACGGGTCGTGATGTTATTATCATGGCACTACTTGGAGCAGAAGAATTCAGCTTCGGCACAGCTCCTCTGATCACATTAGGCTGTGTGATGATGCGTAAGTGTAACAAGAACACTTGCCCGATGGGTGTCGCAACTCAGGATCCAAAGCTTCGTTCACATTTCCGTGGCGACTATCATTACGTCATCAACTACTTTAAATTCCTGGCTCAACAAGTCCGTGAATATTTAGCACAGATGGGGTATCACACGTTAGACGAAATAGTGGGACATACTGAACTGCTCTCACAAAAGAAGGTTAGTGATCCTAAATTCGAGACTCTTGACTTCAGCCAGATGCTTCATAAAGAAAATGGTGACAGCAGTTTATACTGCACGAAGACTCAAGATAACGATTTGAGCAATATACTGGACCAACAGTTAATCAGTGGTTCCCAGACAGCCATAGAAGATCAAGAGGAAGTTAACCTTGATTTCACCATTCGCAATACAGACCGTGCCGTTGGTACGATGCTGAGTGGTATCATTGCGAAGAAATATGGAGAAGAAGGCCTTCCTGAAGATACGATTAACGTGAAATTCAAGGGGTCTGCAGGACAAAGTTTCGGAGCTTTTCTGGTTAAAGGTATTGACTTCAAACTTGAAGGTGAGACTAATGACTATTTTGGCAAAGGCCTGAGTGGAGGAAGAATATCCATTACTCCCCCTATCCGCTCTAACTATAATGCCGAAGACAATGTAATTGCTGGAAACACAGGACTTTATGGAGCCACCAGCGGGGAGCTTTATATTAATGGACAGGTGGGCGAGCGTTTTGCCGTTCGTAACTCCGGTGCCATCGCAGTAGTTGAAGGCGCAGGTGACCATTGCTGTGAATACATGACAGGCGGAAGGGTCGTCGTACTGGGAACAACGGGACGCAACTTTGCCGCAGGTATGAGTGGAGGTGTAGCATACGTATGGGATAAGCACCATGACTTTGATTATTTCTGCAATATGGATATGGTCGAAATCAACCTTGTCGAAGAAACGAATTACCGTAAGGAACTTCATGAATTGATCCGGCAGCACTATCTCTATACAGGCTCGAAACTTGCCCGCACCATGCTGGATGATTGGAACCACTATGTGGAAGAATTCATTCAAGTAGTGCCCATTGAATACAAGAGGGTATTACAAGAAGAACAAGTAAAAAAACTGCAACAAAAGATTGCAGACATGCAACGTGATTATTAATCTCTCTCAGCTCTGTCCCTGCACCTTATTAGTGCATCCGACAGACTGGGAATGAAAGGAAAGGAAAAGAAAATGGGAAATCCTAAAGCATTTTTAACTATACCAAGAAAAGAAGCTGGCTACCGGCCAGTTCATGACAGAATCCACGACTATGGTGAAGTGGAGCAGACACTGAACAGCAATGACCGCCGGTTACAGGCATCCCGCTGTATGGATTGTGGGGTTCCATTCTGTAACTGGTCATGTCCTTTAGACAATAAAATTCCGGAATGGAATGATGCCGTATATAAAGGTGACTGGAAACTGGCTTACAAGATCCTGACTTCCACTAATGACTTCCCGGAATTTACGGGAAGGGTATGTCCGGGACTATGCGAAAAAGCCTGTGTATTGAATCTGATGCTCCATGAACCGACCACCAATCGTGAAAACGAATGTGCTATTGTAGAACATGCTTTTGAAGAAAACTACATCCAGCCTCATGTTCCTAAACGTAACGGCATGAGCGTCTGTGTGATCGGAGCAGGTCCTGCCGGATTATCTGCTGCATGCCGTCTGAACCAGGACGGATACCAGGTAACCGTATTGGAAGCCCGTGAAAACAACGGAGGCCTGCTACGTTTCGGCATTCCAAACTTTAAGTTGAATAAAGAGATCATTGACCGTAGGATCAGTCTTCTCGAACAGGAAGGAATCTTGTTCAAGTATAATCAGAATGTAGATGCCACTAAACTTCCGAAAGGCTACGATGCATACGTCATCGCAACAGGTACACCTATTGCCCGCGACTTAAAAGTTCCAGGAAGAGACTTAGAGGGCGTTTACTTCGCTCTACAATTGCTTTCTCAGCAGAATCGTGTACTTGCGGGAAAGGAATATAGCAAAGAAGAACGCATCTCTGCCAAAGGTAAGGATGTCCTTGTGATAGGAGGCGGTGATACCGGATCAGATTGTATTGGAACCGTTCACCGGCAAGGTGCCAAAAGCGTAGCTCAGATAGAAATCATGCCTAAGCCCCCTATTGGTCCTGATGATCCTAAAAATCCATGGCCTAACTGGCCCAGAACCTTGAAGATCACATCCAGTCATGAAGAAGGCTGTACACGTCGCTGGAACATCAACACCTTGGAGTTTTTAGGTAAAAATGGAAAACTGACAGGAGTAAAAATTCAACCCATCAAATGGGAACCGAACCCGGAAGGAGGACGTCCTCTGATGAAACCCGCCAGTGAGCCAGAAGTAATCAAGGCTCAAATGGTTTTACTTGCTATGGGATTCCTCAAACCTAAGCAACCCGAGTTTTCTACAAATGTTTTCGTCGCAGGAGATGCAGCCAGTGGTGCTTCATTAGTAGTACGCGCCATGGCAAGCGGCCGCGACATTGCAGAGAAAGTAAACTCCTTTCTGCTGAAGAAATGATCTGATCAGATATTTGAGAAAGACTTAAAAAGACGAATCCGATATATCCGGGTTCGTCTTTGCTTTTTATACTTCTCATCATGCACGAAGTACCGTTAAAGAAATCTGCCTTTTAAATCCCAGACCGGTACTGTAACACAATTGTAACCTATATTTAAACATCTCGTAACATCCGTGACTTATCTTTGCAAACACAAAAATCAACAACTGGATTATTATGAGTGGCATTTATTTATGCATTTTAATTTTTCTACTGTGCCTGGCTATTTTCGATCTGTTTGTAGGCGTCAGCAATGATGCTGTCAATTTCCTACAACCGGCCGTAGGTGCACGAGTAGTCAAATTCCGCACGATACTAATCGTCGCCTCATGTGGAGTTATTCTTGGTGCAATCATGTCATCTGGGATGATGGATGTCGCCCGGCATGGAATCATGATGCCTGACCATTTTTCCTTTAATGAAGTGATGATCATCTTTTTATCTGTCATGGTTACCGATGTAATGGTACTGGATGTATTCAATTCACTTGGACTCCCGACATCAACCACTGTATCTATTGTCTTCGATTTACTAGGAGGAACCTTTGCCCTTGCTACAATCAAAATAGCCCACAACAGTGCTCTATCCTATAGCGTGCTCCTCAATTCCAGTAAAGCTCTAAACGTCATTATCGCCATATTTGTCTCTGTAGCTATCGCATTCTTTTTCGGAGTCATCGTAATGTGGATTTCACGAATATTCTTTACTTTCAGTTATAAAAAGCATCTGAAATATATCATTGCTATTTTTGGCGGTATTGCTTTCACCACACTGGCTTACTTCATTTTCCTGAAGGGTTTGGGGACAAGCCCTTATATCTCTGATACTGCCAGGAACTATATTAATGTAAACACCAACAGGCTGCTGGTCTACACCTTTATCGCATCAACTATTATCATGGAGATACTCTATCTTTTGCACATTAATATTTTCAAGTTTATTGTGCTGATGGGTACCTTTGCTTTAGCTATGGCTTTTGCAGGAAATGACCTCGTTAACTTCATCGGCGTACCCCTTGCCGGACTTAGTTCTTTCCAGGACTACATAGCCAATGCCCACGGAGCTGCCCCTTCTGATTTTATGATGAACTCCCTTATGGCGAGCGCAAAAACCCCGCCGGCCTATCTCCTCATTGCCGGAATCATCATGATCATTGCTATAGGAACTTCAAAGAAGGCACAAAAGGTAATCAAGACTTCCGTGGATCTATCTCGCCAGGATGAAGGGGACGAAATGTTCGGCAGTTCTAAAGCTGCACGCGCATTAGTGCGTTTCACTCAAAATACCGGAAATGCTATTACAACCATCATGCCTGACAAACTCGTCACCTGGATTAATTCTCGTTTCAACAAGAACGAAGTCATTCTTACTGACGACAAGGCCGCTTTCGACTTGGTGCGGGCTTCAATTAATCTCGTATTGAGTGCAATGCTGATTACTATTGGAACAAATCATAAATTGCCGCTTTCGACAACCTATATTACCTTTATGGTCGCCATGGGTTCGTCCTTGGCAGACAGAGCCTGGAGCCGTGAAAGTGCCGTATTCCGCGTGACAGGAGTCTTAAGCGTGATCGGGGGATGGTTTATTACTGCCGGAGTAGCTTTCATAACTTGCGGAATAGTCTGTCTGATCATGTACTTTGGAGGGTTTCCGGTCCAATTACTTTTTATGGCTTTGGTCATATTCCTGTTGATTCGCTCTAATCGCAGATATGCTAAAAAAGAAAAAAAGCAAGATGAAGAAGATGATTCCTTCCGTCTGATGATGCGTTTAAGAGACCCAGAATTAGTTTGGGATCTCTTAAAGAAGCATGTCAGCCACACACAGAGTTATGAGAATCAGTTTGCACTGAAGGAATATAATCAGATCCTGAATGGATTAGCCTATGAGGATGTTAGGAGCCTCCGTCATGCAAATAGAGAATTAAAGAATGAACAAAATAATCAGAAGAAATACCGCCGGCAGGAAATGCTCGGACTGAAAAAGAGCCCATTAGATATTGCCGTTGAACGGAACACCTGGTTTCATCTGGGTGCTAATGCCAACCAGCAGTTTCTCTATAGCCTTCGGCGTATGCTGGACCCTATTAAAGAACACGTAGATAACAGCTTCAGCCCTCTTCCGGCAGGTTATGTAAAAGAATTTCAGCCTATGCAGCAACGCATCAATAATCTCATGAAAAGTACAGAAGCTGAAATCTCAACGGGCAGCTATGACAACTACCGGGAAATCCTGGCTGAGGCTGATGACTGTAAAGATGAACTGTCCATCCTGAGGAAGAAACATCTTAACCGCATGCAGGAAGGGGATAACAGTCAGATGCAGATTAATCTGCTGTACCTCAATGTACTTCAGGAAAGCCAGGAATTCTTAAGTGTAATGAGGCATCAACTCAGGGCAGCAAAGAAATTTATGGAGAACTGAATCGGAAGGACTTGCATCCTCTTTGAAAAATCTATCCGCTACACCAATGAATATACAGCACGCTCAACTTATTGCCGCAATGATGAATTATGATCAGGGAGATGCTAGGCGTATCCAACATTTTATAAAAGTTCACGACTTTGCCACTGCCATCGGAACATTAGAACATATTGATCCCGATACCCTGTTTATACTTGAAACAGCAGCCATAGTCCACGATATTGGCATTCATGTTGCTGAAAAGAAATATGGGGACAGCAATGGAAAACTTCAAGAAAAGGAAGGTCCTGCAGAAGCACAAAAACTCCTTGAAAAGGTTGGAGGATATACTCCCGAACAGATAGAACGGGTCAAATTCCTCATCGGACATCACCATACTTATACGAACATAAAAGGCATTGACTACCAGATTCTTGTAGAAGCGGACTTTCTTGTGAACATCTACGAAGACCAACTTGGAATTGCTGCAATTGAAAATGTCAAACGAACGATTTTCAAGACTAAGACTGGCACACGATTTCTTGAAGATCTATGAATCATTTTATAAAGTTGGGGGATAACCCTCTTATTATGTTTCAGGAATAAAGTGGCTCAAATAATA
>DHOX01000087.1:0-3137 GCA_002409785.1 Prevotella sp. UBA5379
GGTAAGGAATGGCTGGTCAAGTTTCCGGCCAGATATGATCCTGCAAATATCGGAAGGGAAGAATACCGGTATTCTCTCTTAGCTAAGGAATGTGGGGTAGAGATGCCTGAGACCCGCCTGTTTGAAAACCGGTATTTCGGGGTGGAGCGCTTTGATCGTTCTGGGGAAGGTGAACGGTATCATACTGTAACTGCTGCGGGACTTCTCCAAGTGGATTATCGTACTCCATGTATTGACTATGTTCATCTTTTAACTCTGTGCAATCAACTTACTCATAGTGAAATTGAGATGTGGAAAGTGTATCGGGTGATGGTTTTCAATTATCTTATTGATAATAAAGATGACCATGCTAAGAATTTTACGTTTATTCATCGTGGAGGTGAATGGCACTTTGCACCTGCTTATGATCTTCTGCCAAGTGAGGGTATGAACGGTTATCATACTACTTCTTTTGCAGATAGCATTGAACCTGAGGATCAAGACATTCTTAAAGTAGCTGTACAAAGCGGACTTTCCCGGAACAGGGCAAAACAGGTATTGGAAGAAATGAAAGACAGGATAAGGACTTCTGGTTCTGCAAGTGAATAAACCTTCTACATGATGCTATGATAAATCCGAGTTCATATAGATTTCTTTCTGATTTCGCCACTCAATAGGATAAGATCTTTTGGGTTAAAACCGAAGGTGAGACAACTTATTTATTTCCAGATTACTTATAAGCAATTCTGAAATAATCCATAATCTTCTTGTATTGGTCTTGGGCTGAGAGGCAGGTGTCGGTCAGATAGCCGTTGATATGTCCCCATTCCTTCAGACCGCGATAATAGAATAGTTTGAATTCATCTGTGATGATGAACGGCACTATACCGTTTGCCAAACATTCCTTGAACATTATAAGCCGGCCTACACGTCCATTGCCATCTTGGAAAGGATGGATTCGCTCAAAGCGCACGTGAAAGTCGATGATGTCCTGCAGCGTCTTTTTTTTCTTGGCATTATATTCTTCCAGTAACTTCTTCATTTCCTCATGGACATTCTCTGGCAGGCAGGTATCCATACCACCTACTTCATTCGGTATACGCTTGTATTCACCGACAGCAAACCAATCCTTACGACTATCAGAGGTTCCTGTTTTCAGAGTCTTATGAAGTTCCTTGATCATTTTTTCTGACAACTTGTCTTCTGCATCATCGATAATAGTGTCAATGCAATGGAAGTGATTGACCGTCTCCACAATGTCATCCACATTCACAGTCTTGTCCGTCATACCGATAGTATTGGTCTCGAAGATATATCTTGTTTGCTCGTGGCTCAAACGGCTACCCTCAATATGGTTGGAGTTATAGGTGAGGTCAATCTGCGTCTTGTGATAGATACCACCTTTCAGTTGCATCTTCTTCTGCTCACGGAGAATGGATAGTAATGCCGTCTTCTCTCTCTGCCTTGCATTTTTTCGTTTAGGCAAAACGGCTTCCGCAGGAATATTCCAGGTCTTTCCAACCAAATAAGCCCCTTGTATCTTTCCTTCTGCACAGTAGTTTCGTGCTGTACGCCCGGAAATACTGTATTTTTCGGCAAATTGTTTCGCAGATATATATTCCATATTGTTGGTAAATGAACATTTCTTATGTATGCAAATATAATGATTTGTACCGATAACGGCAAGAAAAACTTATGAATATTTTGATTTTCAGTTTGTCACTTGCTGGTTTCATGGATTTTAGCTATTTTTGTAGGATTATCCGTTGGTGGAATAATTTAGTGCATATTTAACTCTCCCAATGGGTCGTAATAACAATTTCTTTCTGAAAAGCATTAAAGGTAGATTAGAATGAAAATGAATAAGAAAATGACAGGAACAGATTGGAAAAGTGCTTTGGCTGCTCTTGGAGAAACCAGCGATGCGGGCATGACAGATAAGAAGGACGTTGACCGAAAGAGGCGTGTTGGCGTAGTTTATTCAACGAATCCTGATTTCGACTATTCTGAAGTTGTTCAGGAAGAATCGCATACCTTGCCGAGGAATCAGCAGAAATTACGACTGAATATGGAACGCGCAGGACGTGGTGGCAAGACTGTGACCCTCGTGAAAGGCTTTGTCGGTTCAGAAGAGGATATGAGTGCTCTCTGCAAACAATTGAAGCAAAAGTGTGGCGTGGGAGGTTCTGTAAAGGATGGGGAAATTATTATCCAGGGAGATTGTCGCCAGCGTCTGATAGAGATTCTAAGAAAAGACGGTTTTTCGCAAACAAAATAATATGAAAGTAGAATCTTACCGTCATGTCTTGATCAGACTGTCGAAAAGGCTCAGGGAAACTAACAGATGATTTCCGAACAATAAAAAAAATACAGTCATGAAAGAAGTTAATTACAAGGACATGAAATTCAATCCGTTCAACCTACTGGGTAAAGAATGGATGTTAGTATCTGCCGGTAATGAGCAGGACGGTTGTAATACGATGACCATTAGTTGGGGACATCTGGGATGTCTTTGGGGAAATAATGATCCGACAGCCATTATTTATTTGCGTCCTTCGCGCTACACCAAGACTTTTGTAGATAAAGAGAAATATTTTACTCTTTGTGTGATGGATAAATCATTCAAAAAGCAGATGGCTTATCTGGGTAGTGTATCAGGTCGGGATGAGGATAAGATCGCCAAGGCCGGGCTCACCAAAATTTTTGCTGATAATTCTATTTACTTTGCAGAAGCCAAAATGGTATTCATCTGCAAGAAAGTATATGCTTCACCGTTGCAGAAGAGCGGATTCATCAGTAATGAGACAATAGGCAAGAACTATCCCAAAAGCGACTTCCATACGATGTATGTAGGCAAGATCGAGAAAATTCTGGTAAAGGACGAAGAGTATCTGAATAAATAATAATCAGATAATGGATCAAAAGTAAGATATGAATACGAAAGATATAAGAGACCAGTTTGACTCGATAGCCAAACAATATGATGAGGACAGAAAGTGTTTTATTCCTTGCTTTGATGACTACTATGTCAGGTCAGTAAGTTTGTTGAAGGACATTAAAAGAGATGCTGTGAATATCACAGACTTAGGTGCAGGAACAGGTTTACTTACCAAAGAACTGTATCTGCTTTATCCGGATGCTCATTTCACACTGGTGGA
>DHOX01000087.1:3366-3748 GCA_002409785.1 Prevotella sp. UBA5379
TTCCGGGTTGAAGACTATTTTGACGGCATTAAGAAGGGGAGCGATATCATCTGTTCAGCTCTATCCATTCATCATTTGGAAGATGATGAGAAACAAAAGTTGTATCAATCTATATACGAATCGTTACCTCCTGGTGGCGTGTTTATTAACCTTGACCAGTTTTGTTCAGACTCCAGTATCATTGATAAGGCATATAATGACTGGTGGATGAATTACATTGATCATAGTGGTATCGTTCCGGAAGCGAAAGCAAAATGGCTGAAACGTAAGAAACTGGATCGTGAAAACAGTGTATCATCGACTTTGACGATGTTAAAAGCTTCGGGTTTCAAACATGTGGAATGCGTTTATGCGTTCATGAAGTTTGGGACAGTGATAGCAA
>DHOX01000071.1:0-7695 GCA_002409785.1 Prevotella sp. UBA5379
AATGCACCATATCGGTCACAATTGACTATCGTCGTAAGAATCAGTGACTATGATACTTTCTTATCGTTAAAAACCAACAATATAATTTGAACTTAATTCTTATTGGTCTTGATGAAAGGAATAAGGGTGGATCTTTTTGCAACCTGTCTCACGATAGCTTGCAAAAAGAGAGCCACCAAATTTAATCTAATACTATAAAAACACGTTGGCAAATATATGAATTTTGTTTTATATTTGCAAGTTCTTCAACGATATTTTGAAAATTTCAAACTTGACCGATGATTTAGTTTCCTCTTTCAGGAGCGGAGTATTCCGATATGGGTAGGAGCCTGTGCTCTGCCTTCATGCTGTCTTTCCCAAAAAGGGCTCAAGAGGATGTTTAATCAGTAGGTGATGGACTGGGACCATTTGATCCCGCTTATGTCTGTGAGAACCAATTTGTAAGTTCCTCTTTTCAGGCTTGATAGTTCATGACTTTTTAGTGTCAATAGGGCCTTTCCTCCTAAAGGAATAACCAGACTATGCTTCCCTGGTTTTACTTGTGCCAGATAGTAATTGTCAATATCCTCTTTGGGAAAATGGGACAGTTCCTGGCCATCCTTGCTGAGAAGAATATGGCCAGCCGCATCCTGTAGTTGGATGCCGATGAGAAAAGCACCGTAGACGTCTACTCCTTCGACCCTAAATACTGTAAATGAAAGTTGGTGGCTGTTCAGTCGGGCGTCGGATATTTCTACTACTGGTTTGACCGATTTGTTATGGAGCTTTCCCCATACGCCATTATGAAAGTATTGGTTGGTAAACAGGGTCATTGAAAAAATGATAACTGTTCCCCAGATAGTGATATATTGAAGAGCCTTACCTTCAATGGGGAGTACTCCTGAACCCAGCCAACTGAATAGTCTGGACTGTGTTGCCGGAAAATGGTTCTGCAAAAACGTATCTAAGGAATATTTGCCTCCTCCGGTGAAGAATAAAGTAAACCCGGAAGCCATTCCGAGGATGCCGATCTGCCATTCATCCAGACAGGTCGTGCCCAACCATCCGGCTCCCAGTAATATCCCTGTAGCCAGAAGGAATACTCCGACACTCATGAGACGGGTCATGAAGCCGAGCATCATGCTCAGTCCCACGATAGCTTCAATAAGGGTGAAGATAATCATTGCCCAGAACAGAACATTGGGTGTGGATACCAGATATTCGATGATGGGCTTGATCCCCAGTGCATTTGGCAGGAAATGATTGAATTTCTCTCCGATATAACCGGCGGTTTGAGGGTCTAATTTGTTTTCTAAAACGAGTCTTCGCCAGAAAGCTGAAAAATAAGTCCATCCGATGACTAGTCTTAAGGCCAGGGTGAACGTTCCCGAAAGGGAATATAATTGTGATAATTGTTTCATGAAAATTGAATTGTTAATGTAAAAATGATTGCAGAATAAATGGGGAGAGGTAATGATTACCTTTCCTGATAAGGCATGGAATGGACTTTAAATAATTATCTTTCGGAAGAGTAGAAAGAACGGAACATTTTCTGAAGTGTTCCCGGGGAATGAATAAAGGCGCGGGGAAAGTCCTTCTGCGCCCGATAGCACCATGAGAGGTTGTGAATGCAAGAAACAATGATCGGCTGAAAACTTATGCTGTTGACTTGTTCCCTTATTGGAAAAAGCGACCAGGCATGTTCTCGAACTTTTGTAGTTATCAGTTTGATCTGTGGTATTTACAGGAATATTCAGGAATACCTTCATCTGGTGCTTCATCGGGCAGGAGAGGCATACCAATAAAGCTATTGGCAACAAGATCAGACGTGAGATAATCCTTTTATGCATGAGGTGAGAACTTGAAAAGTTCATATCAATCATTATGATTTACAAATATAGTGCTTTTTCAATGGACTCCAAAATTTTATCGGATAAAAAAGACTTTAAGCGTATTCTGCCTGTAACTAGCAAACGAGAGGTACGCCATGCCCCGTATGGTAAGGGCAGGGTCAGACAATGGGCAAACTGATTCCGTTCACCTTTTGATAGAGGTCAAGAGCATAAACATCTGTCATGCCACTGATGTAATCAAGAACAGCCATAACCCGTTTTTCTATTTCCTGACTTTCAATGTCATACTGGCTGCTCACCCTCCGAAGGAGCTGGCGGGAGTAGAACTTGTCAGGGTTGACGACTGCACCGATGAAAACACGCATAAGCGTTTCCATGATCTTATAACCGGAGAGCTCAATATCCAGCACGGGTCTGCTGTTATAAATCTTCTGATACGAGATTTCCTGACATTGCTGATAAGCCTGTCTTTGTGGGTTCGGAATATTTTCTATGAGACTCCCCGTGAAAGTGCCTGCGAGCAGTTCGTCTTCATGTTTTACAAAAGTATCTACACAGGCCTTCTCCAGGGTGCCGATGGCGCAGGCCCTCATATAGACTACCTGTTCGTTCTCATCCGTGATCCCTTCCTTTTGGATTCTGAGAAGGATATGCTCACGGGTCTGTGGATCAAAAAAATTCAAGAGGAGATCACGCGTTTCTTCATAGGAAAGAATCTTCAGTTTGTGGGAGTCTTCAATGTCCATGATCTCATAGCAGATGTCATCAGCAGCTTCTACAAGGTAAACGAGCGGATGACGGGCATAGCAGAGCGGATGGGCGGGTTTTGACTTACAGATAATTCCCAGTTCGGTAGCAATTTTCTGATAGGTCTCTTTCTCGAAAGCGAAGAACCCGAATTTGCCGTGCATACCGGCGAGAGAACTCTCAAAGGGATATTTGACGACACTGGCGAGCATAGTGTAGGTCATATCAAAACCACCTGCACGACGGCCGATAAAACGATGCGTGAGGAGTCGGAAAGCATTTGCGTTACCTTCAAAATGAGTAATATCATTCCAGAAAGCAGAGTTTACTACAGACTGTAACTCCTTACCTTCGTTTTCTGTGAAGAAAGTCTGAATGGCTTTCTCCCCGGAGTGTCCGAAGGGGGGATTCCCCATGTCGTGTGCCAGACAGGCTGCCGAGATGATCGTTCCGATCTCTTCGAAAAGGGTTCCGCTGAGTTCCGGATGCTTCTTTTTCAATTGATGGCACACATCATTTCCCAGCGACTGGCCCAGGCTGGAGACTTCCAGGCTATGGGTCAACCGGTTGTGTACAAATACGGAACCTGGCAAAGGAAAAACCTGTGTCTTGTTTTGCAACCTTCGAAAAGGTGCCGAATAAATCAGGCGGTCGTAGTCACGCTTGAATTCTGAACGATCATCGTGACGTTCGGCGTGTTGGTGCTCCTGCCCAAGTCGCTTGTTGGAAATCAGTTGTGTCCACTTCATGTCGCAAAAGTAATGTAAAAATTCGATAAAAGTTATCTTTTTCACTTGAAAAATGCAGTTATGTGGGGGGAATTCTGTATTTTTGCAACTAAAATGTACTTTAAAGAGGTATGGTAGATATTAAAGTCGTAAACAAAGGGTGCCAGCAGTTGCCGGAATATGCGACGGCATTGAGTGCGGGGATGGATCTTCGCGCGGATATAAGAGAATCAGTTCTACTTCATCCTCTGGAGCGCAGGTTGATCCCTACCGGACTGTTCATCGCCCTTCCTGCCGGATTTGAAGCACAGATCCGCCCGCGTTCGGGATTAGCATTGAAGTATGGCGTCACAGTCTTGAACAGTCCGGGAACAGTGGATGCTGACTATCGGGGAGAGCTGAAAGTGTTACTGGTCAATTTCTCTCATGAGGATTTTGTGATCCATGGAGGTGAGCGCATTGCCCAGATGGTCATCGCACGTCATGAACAGGCTCGTCTCGTAGAAGTGGAAGATTTAGATCAGACAGAGAGGGGTACGGGTGGTTATGGCCATACAGGTGTGCAATAGGGATTATATTAACATAGGGGATAGGTTTGGGCTTGAATATGAAATATCGTTTATTCGTTGTTGTTGCAGCTATGCTGATGGTAGGAGCGACCTTGCAGGCCTCTCCTCGCAGAAATGAAAAAGTGGTTCCGACGGCCGTATCCAGACTTTCCCGGAATGACCAACTTCGTTTCGAGTATTTCTATGTTGAGGCAGCACGCCAACAGTCGGCGGGACACTATGATGCTGCTTTTGACCTGCTCCAGCATGCTTTGTCAATTGATCCTGATGCTTCAGAGGTCTATTTCGGATTGTCGTCTTATTATTCGGCTATGAAAAACGATTCAGTAGGATTAATTTGCCTGGAGAAAGCGGCGAAGTTGAATCCTGCAAATACCACTTATATGGAAAGATTAGGTGAGTATTATATCGGAACGCAGAATTATGATCGGGCTATCCGGACTTATGAGGATCTCTGGTCACATGATCATGATAATACAGATGCACTGAGTATCCTTTCCCAACTTTATCAGCAACAGAAAGATTACCGCAAAGAGTTGGATGTCATCCGTCGTCTCGAACTTGAGGAGGGCACTTCCGAGCGTCTTACCCTTGCCAAGATGAGCGTCTATGATCAGATGAATGATAAAAAACAGGCTTATAAGGAATTAAAATCGCTGGTGACGCACCATCCGAATGATGTGAATTACAAGACGATGCTGGGCAACTGGCTGATGCAGAATAACCGGACGAAGGAAGCTTATGGCCTTTTCATGGATGTGCTGAAAGATGAACCGAATAATAATATGGCCCAGACCTCTTTGTATGATTATTATAATACCACTCATCAGGAAGCACAGGCACAGGTCTATCTTAACCGGCTTCTGATGAATAAGGATACTCCTGCGGAAACGAAGGGATTGCTGATGCGTGCTTACATCCAGAAAAATGAACACGAAGGGGGAGATTCTACTAAGGTCCTTGCACTGATGGACAGTGTCCTGGCTTACCCTCAGAAGGATGCAACTATTGCCCAGTTGAAAGCTGCTTATATGAGCATTAAGAAGATGCCCGAAGCTCAGGTTACCAAAGCTTTCATGAAGGTTCTGGAGATTGCACCGGATGATGCCTCTGCACGTCTGCAGGTTATCCAGAGCCTTTGGAACAGGAAAGATTATGATGGTGTCATCGCCTTATGCAAGCCAGCCCGGGAATATAATCCTGACGAAATGGCATTTTACTATTTTGACGGTCTTGCCCATTATCAGAAGAAGGATGATGATGCGGCGTTAGATGATTTCCGTCGTGGAGTATCTCAGATCAACTCCCAGAGTAATCCGGATATGGTCTCTGATTTTTATGCTATTATGGGTGATATTCTTAATGCCAAAGGCCAGTATAAGGAAGCTTATGCAGCTTATGACAGTTGCCTGCAGTGGAAACCTGATAATGTTCCGTGTCTGAATAATTATGCTTATTACTTGAGCTTGCGGAAGATAAATTTAAAAAAAGCGGAGGAGATGAGCTATAAGACAGTGAAGGCTGAACCCAAGAATGCTACTTATCTGGATACCTACGCTTATATATTGTTCGTGGAAAAACGCTATTCGGAGGCTAAAATTTACATTGATCAGGCAATGGCTAATATGGATTCAACTTCTACGAGTGAAGTTATTCCGGAACATGCCGGTGATATTTATGCTTTGTCGGGCAATATGGATAAGGCTGAGATGTATTGGAAACAGTCGTTGAAAATGGGGAATAAGAGTAAATGCCTTCAGCGTAAGATAAAATTGAGGAAATATATTAAAGATACAGATGAAAAGAATACTATTCATTAATACATTCGCATTGTGCCTGTTGGTGCCTTTATCTTCTTTCGGGAATACAGAGAGGGTTGCAACCAGAGGGGGAGCTAAGAAAGCAGAGCCCTCTATGCGGATCTCGGATCATTCGGATCAGGACTCAGGGCCGACTTTAGCTGTCAACAAACTTACATTTGTCCAGAAAGTGTCAGATAACCGGGTGTATGCCAGTAATATTGTAGGACACATGTCCTTCCATATCCAGTCTGAAGACAAAGATATTACGGTACCGGGCTATTTGCGTATGCGTAAAAATCAGGTTATCCGTTTGCAATTTTGCCTGCCTTTTATCGGGACTGAGGTTGCCCGGATTGATTTCTATCCGGATTCTGTCTTGATCATAGACCGTTACCATAAGCAATATGTGAAAGCCGGTTATCGCCAGGTTCCCTTTTTGCAAAAACAGGGAATATCCTTTTATTCCCTTCAGGCTTTGTTCTGGAACCAACTCCTCCTGCCGGGCAATCAGGAGGTCTCCGAATCAGATCTGAAAAAGTTTGACGTGAACCTGAATGTGACTTCTGAGAACCTGCCAGTTACGTATCAACGTGGTCGGATGAATTACCGGTGGATGGCTGACCGGATGAACGGCAGGATCAATGAGGTGAATATTGACTATGACGGTCGTCAGGACGGTAAAACCGATTTAGATGTCAAATATGGTAACTTCCAGAGTGTGGGCGTAAAATGGTTCCCGGCAATCCAGAATTATACCATTAATACGAATGCTACCCAGAAGGCTCATACGGTAAAGATGGATATAGAAATGGATGAGGTCACGACAACTGATAAATGGGAGACCAGGACCCCAGTCCCTGACCGTTATAAACAGGTTCCCGCAGATGACGTCTTGAGCAAGATCATGAATATGTAAGGGCGATGATAGGAATAGATCTATTTATCAAACTGAATTGGTATAAAATCATAGAGTTGTAATGAGAAGATTACTGTTGATATTGTTGGTCTTATCGTTTCCTTTGTATCCTTATGCCCAGAACCGGCATCAGAAGACGAAGGAGAAAACAACAGTTACGGTAAAGAGTTCGGCTAAGCGTAAGGTTGTCCGGAAAGGGAGCACGAAGGGGCAACCGGAAAGGAAAAACCATAAGAACAGGCGGAGGGTGATCGTCACTAATGCGTCTATTCGTGGCTTGCAGGGACAGCGTGAAGCTATCCAAAGAAAGATCAAGCAACAGGAAGCAGCTTTGCGGGCTAATCAGAATGCAGTGCATCAACGGTTGCAGAACCTGATGCTCATCAATGGTGAAATCGATCAAAGTCAGCAGAAAATAGAAGGTATTCAGAAAGATATTAACCATATTAATGGAAATATAGGCATTCTCAAGGGACAATTAAGGACCTTGGAACAGCAGCTCCAGGATCGTAAGAATAAGTATATCAGGAGTATGCGCTATATGTCCCGTCATCATAGTGTGCAGGACAAGTTGATGTTTATTTTCAGTGCTAAGAATTTTGCGCAGATGTTTCGTCGTTTACAGTTTATCCGGCAGTATTCTGCCTATCAGAAGGCACAGGGTAAAATCGTGGAGGCCAAGCAGCAGGAAGTCAATCAAAAGCATTATCAGTTGGTCAGGGTGAAAGGACATAAGAATGTCCTTTTGTATAAGGGAAAGGTTGAGAAGAGCAACTTACAGGTGAAGCATGGCCAACAGCAAGAGGTGGTAAACAGTTTGCAGAACCAGCAGAAGACGATTCAAGTAATTATCTCCCAGCAGCATAAGAAAGATGCGGTCTTGAATGCTCAGATAGATCGTCTGGTCGCTCAGGAGGTGGCCCGTGAACGGGCCGCCGCTGCTGCCGAAGCCCGCAAGAAAGCTGCTGCCGCTTTAGCTGCAAAGAAAAGGGCACAGATTCTGGCACAGAAGCGCGCCGCTGCAGCGGCTGCAGCGCGGGAGAATGCACTGAGAATAGCCCAGGCGAAGGCTCGGGAGGCTGAATTGAGGGCTCAGGCTGC
>DHOX01000071.1:7827-24337 GCA_002409785.1 Prevotella sp. UBA5379
CTCAGGCTGCGGCGGCTAAAGAGGCTGCAATGACCGCTGCTCGTAAGGCAGCGGCAGATCAGGCTGCTCGCGAAGCTGAGGCTGCTCGTGTGGCCGCTGAACGTAAGGCTCAGGCTGATGCAGAAAGAAGTAAGAAGGAAATAGCTGTAGCTGCACAACAGGAACAGGATGCAGTTAATCTGACGACAGTTGACCGGATGATGAGCAATGGCTTTGAAGCAAACAGAGGTCGGCTGCCGATGCCGATTACTGGTAATTATCGTATCGTAAGCCATTTTGGACAATATAACGTAGCAGGATTGAAAGGGGTTACCCTTGACAATAAAGGTATTAATATCTTAGGGGGATCAGGGGCGATGGCCCGTTCCATTTATGACGGGGAAGTAAGCTATGTATTCAGTTATGGAGGATCAATGGTCGTGATGGTTCGTCATGGTGCTTACATCTCTGTCTATTGTAATTTGAAGTCTGTTTTTGTCCATAAGGGAGAACGGGTACGTACGCGTCAGCCGTTGGGAGTTATCGGAACGGATCATATCCTTCAGTTCCAGTTGCGTAAAGAGACTGCAAAACTGAATCCTGAACTCTGGTTAGGACGGTGAGGTCTGGCGATAAGGAGGATCAGGTTAAAAGTTTGCCTGGTCCAGTAATCTGACATAAGTGTGAATGGCATCAGATAATTCTTCTGTTGTGATATATTCGTCCGCGGAATGACTACGGGAAGATTGACCGGGGCCAAGTTTAAAAGAGGGGAAGTTCATCAGAGCCTGGTCACTGAGAGTAGGAGAGCCGAAGGGTTTCATTCCCAACGCAACGCATCTCTGGATGATAGGATGCTGGGGATTGATCCGGGAGGATTTTAATCGGAAGGAATGTGCTTTGCATTCACTGCTGAGATGCCGGTCGATAAAGTGGTAAACTTCTTCATTGTCATAAAACTCATTAGTTCGTACGTCAACGAGTGCTGTACAAAGGTCTGGAATAATGTTGTGCTGGGTGCCTGCGTGTAGAACGGTAACGGTCATCTTGGTAGGTCCGAGAAATGGACTGACTTTTTTGAATTGATAGTCGCGTATCCAGACCAGATCATCCAGCATTTTGTAGATGGCATTTACTCCTTCATTTCTGGCTGCATGGCCACTCTTCCCATGGGCAATAATATCCAGGACCATTAGTCCCTTTTCTGCCACTGCCGGCTGCATGCCGGTTGGCTCACCTACGATCGCCAGATCTACAGAAGGCAGGAGAGGGAGGACTAGACTTATTCCCTCTTTGCCGGAAATCTCTTCTTCTGCTGAAGCCAGGTAGATGAGATTATAATTTTGAGGCTTTGCCGATAAGATCCGGAATACTTGTAGAAGAGAGGTCAACCCGCCTCCACAGTCGTTTGCCCCCAAGCCATAGATGCGGTTCCCTTCCACTGTCGGCTTGAAAGGTGGTTTGGTCCATGAATCTACTGGTTTGACAGTGTCTATATGTGCATTGAGAAGAAGAGTAGGACGGCGCTCCTGCCAGTCTGGCGCACAAGCCCATACATTGTTCTTCTTACGATGAGAACTGAAGCCATATTTGTGGAGAGCTTCTTCTATAATACAGGCAGCCTTTTCTTCATCTTTGCTGATGGAAGGCGTAGCAATAAGTCCTTTCAGAAGTTCCAGAGTCTCATGTGTATAATCTTCTGTGTTCATTTGGTAAGAATTAAAATTATCTGCCCTGATGATCTTGTATAGCCTGGCTTAGTCCATCAGATTTTTTATTTATAGGATAAGTGAATGCTATAATTGTCATTTTCATTCTGCAAAGTTAAGAAAAAGAATGGAACTGATTTGTTCGGCTGTGAAGAATTCAGAAAAAAGGAGCTTTTTATTTTGTGTTCTTGCTGATTTCGCTTATCTTTGCATATATAAAGAATAGACTTATATGCAAACAAGATGTCATCTTTCAGTGCTGATTCATAAACAGGCCAAAAAGTATGGGGATCGACCAGCCTTGACTTTTCGGAGTTTTGGGAGTCTGCAATGGAGATCCGTTTCATGGAACCGGTTCTCCCTCAGGGTGAAGCAAGTCAGCAATGCTTTGTTGAATCTGGGTGTGAAACCCCAGGAGAATATTGCTGTTTTCTCACAGAACTGTGTCCAATATCTCTACACTAACTTCGGCGCATACGGTGTACGTGTAGTCACGATACCACTCTATGCCTCGAGCAGTGAGCAGCAACTTCAATATATCATTGATGATGCTCAAGTACGTTTTATCTTTGTAGGTGAGCAAGAGCAATATAATAAGGCTCATCGTGTCTTTGCACTTTGTCCCTCGTTGGAGCACATCATCATTTATGATCGCAGCGTAAGAATTTCTACCCATGATCCTAACGCACTTTATTTTGAGGACTTTTTGAAATTGGGCGAGAATCTGCCCCGCCAGTCAGAGGTTGAGGCTTTATGGACTCAAGCTAGTATGGATGATGTTTGTGATATTCTCTATACGAGTGGAACAACGGGTGAAAGTAAGGGAGTGATCTTGACGTATAAGCAGTATGATGCTGCTTGTAAGGCGAATGATGCCTGTGTCCCGATCAGGGATAAAGATCGTGTGATCAATTTCCTGCCATTTACCCATATCTTCGAACGCGGATGGGCCTATTTATGCCTGACAGAAGGTGCCCAGTTGATTATTAATACATATCCTAAAGAGATCCAGGAATCCATGCAGGAGACCCATCCTACCTGTATGTGTTCCGTACCTCGCTTTTGGGAGAAAGTTTATATTGCGGTAAAAGACAGGATGGACCATTCCTCCTCTTTACAGAGGAAGATTTTCCAGTATGCACTGGCTGTGGGGTATAAGCGGAATGTGTCCTGCAAGAGCAGGGGGAAACGTGTGCCGGTCACTTTGGAATTAAAATACAGAGTGCTTGACAGGACAATCCTCAGCCTGGTGCGCAAGCAACTAGGATTGATTCATCCGAATATCTTTCCTACGGCAGGAGCATACGTTTCTCCTGAAGTGGAAGGATTTATCCATGCCATAGGTCTCTTCATGGTGGTAGGATATGGCTTGACAGAGAGTCTGGCTACAGTTTCTTGTATATTCAAGAACAAGCCGTTTACGATTGGTTCTGTAGGACGTCCGATCAATAGTATCCAGATCAAGATAGGTAAGGATAATGAGATCCTTCTCAAGGGGCCGACGATCACCAAAGGCTACTATAAGCGTGATAATATTAATGCTATTGCTTTTGATGAAGAAGGTTTCTTCCATACCGGTGATGCGGGGTATATGAAAAATGGGGAGCTTTTCCTTCAGGAGCGTATCAAGGATCTTTTCAAGACAAGTAATGGTAAGTATATAGCTCCTCAGCAGATAGAAGCGCTTCTGCTGGTAGATAAATTCATTGACCAGGTGGCGATCATCGCTGACCAGAGAAAATTCGTTTCTGCATTGATCGTGCCTGAATTCAGGATTGCAGAAGAGTGGGCTCGTAAGCATAAGATCCCATTTGGCTCTCGTGAAGATTTGTGTGCCAATGAGCAGTTCAATGAGATGATGATGGACCGCATCTCAACTCTTCAGCAGACGCTGGCTCCCTATCAGCAGATTAAACATTTTACGCTTCTTCCGCACCATTTTTCAGAAGAATCAGGCGAGCTGACCAGCACGTTGAAATTAAAGCGGCCTGTGATCACAAAGAATTACAAAGCGATTATTGATAAGATGTATGTCAGTTGATATTGCTGGAAAGGTGAACTGGTGAACAGCCGTAAGTGGAATGAGATAAATAAGGATTTGAGGAATAGTAAATGATTACAGTTGATCAACTGAAAGATGTGCAGGAGCGTGTAGATGCTTTGCACCGTTATTTGAATATTGACCAGAAGAAAGTAGAATATGAAGAGGAACAGTTGCGGACTCAGGCTCCTGATTTCTGGAATGATCCCAAACGGGCTCAGGCTCAGATGATCAAAGTCAAGGACATTGAAAAATGGCTGAAGGACTATAGAGAGGTCTGTCAGGATGCAGATGAATTGAAACTGGCTTGTGATTTCTACAAGGAAGAAATGGTTAGTGAAGAGGAAGTTGAAGTTGACTATGCCAAGGCGATTAAGGATATTGAAGCATTAGAGTTGAGGAACATGCTGCGTCAGAAGGAAGATCCGATGAGTGCTGTGATGAAAATCAATTCCGGAGCGGGAGGTACAGAAAGTCAGGATTGGGCTTCAATGCTTATGCGTATGTATATGCGCTGGAGTGAGGCTCATGGCTATAAGGTGAAGATTACCAATATCCTGGATGGTGACGAAGCGGGCATTAAAAGTGTTGAGATGACCATTGAGGGAGAGTATGCTTATGGTTATTTAAAGAGTGAAAATGGAGTTCATCGTCTGGTCAGGGTCTCTCCATATAATGCCCAGGGGAAACGGATGACAAGTTTTGCCTCCGTATTTGTCTCTCCGTTGGTTGATGATACCATAGAGGTTGATGTCGATCCGGCCAGGGTGTCTTGGGATACGTTCCGTTCCAGTGGAGCAGGTGGACAGAATGTGAATAAGGTCGAATCTGGTGTCCGGCTGAGGTATCAGTATGAAGATCCTGATACAGGTAAAAAGGAAGAAATCCTGATTGAGAATACGGAGACTCGTGACCAACCTAAAAACCGGGCTAAGGCCATGTTGCTTTTGAAGAGTCAGTTGTATGACCGTGCGATGAAGAAGCAAATGGCCGCCAAAGCGAAGATTGAGGCCGGAAAGAAGAAGATTGAGTGGGGGAGCCAGATCCGTAGTTATGTCTTTGATGACCGCAGGGTGAAAGACCATCGCACAGGTTTTCAGACGTCTGATGTGGATTCTGTGATGAACGGGAAGATAGATGGCTTTATCAAAGCGTATTTGATGGAATTTCATGCCACGGAGGGAGAGAACTGATGATAATAATCACCTAAATAATATAAGACTATGAGTAGTAACAAGGCATTAAGAAAATCGAAGCACGAAGCTTATGAGAAGAAGCAGGAAGATAAAGGCAAGTTAGTGATCTACCTTATTTTCGGGGGCCTGATTATCCTGGCCATTATTTTTATGATCGTCACTTTTTCCAATAACTGATGAGTGGACTGGAGATAGAGAGGAAATTCTTGGTTAAGAAGGGCAACGCCTTTCGGCAGGCTGCCCTTTCCAGCAGTCACATCCGCCAAGGTTATATCCCGTCTGAAGGAGCCACAGTGCGCATCCGGATACGGGATGAAAAGGCTTATCTGACCATCAAGGGGAAGTCGGTAAATCATGGAATGACCCGGTATGAATTTGAGAAGGAAATTTCACTTGATGAGGCTGAACATCTGCTGGTACTTTGTCAAGGCGGGATTATAGATAAGCGTCGTTATCTGGTCCCTTCTGGCCATCATACTTTTGAGGTGGATGAGTTTTATGGCGATAATCAAGGGCTGGTCATGGCTGAAGTGGAGTTGGGTTCAGAAGATGAAGCTTATGTAAAACCGGATTTTATCGGTCAGGAAGTGACAGGTGATCCACGTTTCTATAATTCTCACATGCTTCTGCATCCCTTTTCAGAATGGAAAGATACAATCCCTGAGGATTTCCGGCATTGAGCAGATGCTGGTTTTGAAATCCGTTTCATGATTGGAGAATTGGATCATGATCTTTTGTAAGTAGAGCTGACTGTTAGACTGTGGAGATGAATATGGCAGAATATCTTGAGACTGTCTAAGGGTTAGGCTCTTGTGTCTCCTTTTAAGGGGTTCTGTTGGGTATTCAGGTTGGTTACGATTATCGTTTTTTGCTTTGCCTTAGGGGTAGACATTGCTTATTGTAACATGATTGTAACTTATGTTTAAACGTCTTGTCATATTTATGACATACCTTTGTAACGTCAAACAGTAATAAGATTAGTATGAATATTTATTTGTGCATCTTGATCTTTCTGCTTTGCCTGGCAGTTTTTGATCTTCTTGCAGGTGTGAGTAATGATGCGGTCAACTTTCTTCAACCGGCCGTGGGAGCACGGGTCGCCAAGTTTCGCACGATTCTCCTTACCGCTTCTTGCGGCGTGATCATAGGAGCTTTTATGTCTTCTGGAATGATGGATGTAGCCAGACATGGAGTAATGATGCCTGACCATTATTCCTTTAATGAGGTGATGACTATCTTCCTTGCCATGATGGTGACAGACGTCATGGTCTTGAATGCTTTTAATTCTCTGGGATTACCCACATCTACCACTGTATCAATGGTATTTGAACTTTTAGGCGGGACTTTTGCACTGGCAACAGTGAAAATAGCTCATAACCATTCCTTCTCTTATGGTGTCCTGTTGAATTCTGATAAGGCTTTGAGCATGATCATAGCCATTTTCCTGTCTGTGGCTATTGCTTTCTTTTTTGGGGCTGTGGTCATGTGGATTACGAGGATTTTCTTTACCTTTAGTTATAAAAAGCATTTAAAGCATCTGATTGCTGTTTTTGGCGGGATAGCTTTTACCGCCCTTGCCTATTTTATTTTCATGAAAGGACTGAGTTCAAGTCCTTATCTGTCTGACCCGGTGAGAGACTATATCAATGGAAATATCAAGTTAATTCTGTTTTGTACTCTCATTATATCCACAATTGCCATGGAGATCCTCTATCTCTTGCATGTGAATATATTCAAAGTTATCGTACTGATGGGTACTTTCTCGCTCGCAATGGCTTATGCTAAAAATGACTTGGTAAGTCTGATAGGGGTGCCTCTTGCCGGCCTGAGTTCTTATCAGGACTATATAGCTCATGCACACGGCATAGCTCCGACAGCTTATATGATGAAATCTTTGATGTCCAGTGCAGCACCTCCTCTTATTTATCTTTTGATCGCAGGTGTGATCATGATTATCGTTTTGGGGACATCTAAGAAGGCCAAGCGTGTCATTAAAACTTCTGTAGACTTGTCGCGTCAGGATGAGGGTGAAGAGATGTTCGGAAGTTCAAGGGTAGCACGTTCACTGGTGCGTTTTGCGCAGAATACAAGTAATTTTATGAAAAAGATCTTACCCCCTAAGGTCCTTTCCTGGATTGATTCGCGTTTTGACAAGAAAGATGTGATTTTGACTGATGATAAAGCTGCATTTGACCTGGTACGGGCTTCCATTAATCTGGTGTTGAGTGCCATGTTGATTACGATCAGCACGAATCACAAACTTCCGCTTTCTACTACTTATGTTACCTTTATGGTGGCCATGGGCTCTTCTTTGGCAGACAGGGCCTGGAGCCGGGAGAGTGCGGTGTTCCGTGTGACAGGAGTCTTGAGCGTGATCGGGGGATGGTTTATTACTGCCGGGGTGGCATTTATTACTGCTGCGGTGGTATGCCTGATCATGTATTATGGGGGCTTCCCGGTGCAGTTGATGTTTATGTGTCTCGTCATTTTCCTGTTGATTCATACCAATCGCAAAAATGCGCAAAAGGCAAAGAGGCAGGCTGAGGAAGATGATTCTTTTCGTCTGATGATGCGTACCAGAGATCCGGAACTGGTTTGGGATCTCTTGAAGAAACAGGTCAGCCATACTCAGAGTTTTGAGAATCGTTTTGCATTAAAGGAATACAATCAGATACTCAACGGATTGACGAATGAGGATGTGAGGAGCCTTCATCATGCAAACAAAGAGTTGAAGGCAGAACAGAATAATCTGAAGAAATATCGCCGGCAGGAGATGTTGGGACTGAAGAAGAGTCCGCCAAACATAGCTATAGAACGGAATACATGGTTTCATCTAGGCGCTAATGCGAGTCAGCAGTTTCTCTATAGTCTTCGACGTATGCTGGATCCTATCAGAGAGCATGTAGCCAATAATTTCAGTCCATTGCCTGACAGTTATGTCAAGGAATTCCAACCTATGCAACAGCATATCAATAGTCTGATGAGAAGTACGGAAAAGGAAATCTCCTCAGGTCATTATGACAATTATCGTGAGATTCTGGCTGAGGCGGATGATTGTAAGGATAAACTGTCTGTTCTCCGGAAGAGGCACCTTTATCGTATGCAGGAAGGCAATGAAAGTCAGATGCAGATCAACCTGCTGTATCTTAATGTGCTCCAGGAAAGTCAGGAATTCCTAAGTGTGATGAGGCACCAACTCAGAGCTACAAAGAAATTTATGGAAAACTGATCCTCATAAGGGGTATGGCCAGAGGCGTTCCCTCCGTTGATTTCCCTTTTCTCAAAAACTATATCTTTAGCGAAAAATCAAATCGAAGGCCTCCTTCCGGATTATTTCTTACCCTGATCGTTCCATCATGCAAGAGTACGGCGTTTTTAACAATAGCCAGTCCTAATCCTGTCCCTCCCATCTTCCGGCTGCGGCCTTTGTCTACGCGATAGAAACGTTCAAATAGGCGGGGAAGGTGTTCCGGAGCCACGCCGACTCCGTTGTCCTTAAAAGTGAAGTGCCATTTGTTGCCTTGTAATTCACTCTCCAGTAGGATAGTCGTATTCTCACCGGCGTATGAGATCGCATTATCGGTGAGGTTGCGGAAGATGCTATAGAGTAGTGAGCGGTTGCCCTGGACTTTGACATTATCGGGAAGTTGATCAATGAAAGTCATGTTTCGTTTCTCTAATGATAAGGCTGTTTCTTTCTGAATATCCTTGATCATCTGGGAGATGTCTACCGTTTCGAAATCAAACATTTCGGTTGAGGCATCGTCCAACCGGTTCAGCGTAGAAATATCATGCAGAAGACTCGTCAACCGTTGGCTCTGGGCATAACAGCGTCTGAGGAATTGATCTTTCATAGGAGCGTCAATTTTAGGATTATCCAGAATCGTTTCCAGATAACCTTGAATACTCGCCACTGGCGTCTTCAGTTCATGCGCAACATTTTGTGTCAGCTGACGTTTCAATATACCCTGTTCCTTACGTGTGTTGCGTAGATTCTTATACATTTTGATGATCCTTTCTGCGATTTCGCCAAGTTCATCATCAGGGAAAGCTGCCAGGTCTTCGACATCCAGGCTCTCATTATGTTCCGCCCGGTAGGCAAAGGTGCGGAGTTTATCTACATTTGAATTCAGGCGGTTCATGAATCGATAGAGAAAAGTCGTCAGGATGACAAGAATACCAAGTGCAAACCAGAGATAAAGTCGGTTAGTCCTTAGTGATTTGGACAGTTCATTATTGTGAGGAAGGGCACTGCGGATGATCAGATGTTCCCTGGGAGAATAAGTCGCTGAATAGAAATAATCATGCTGAAGGGTCTTGCTCTTTCTTTCTACTGTTGTGCTTGCCCCCTTGGCTAAGGCCTGTCGGACTTCCGCGCGATTGGAATGGTTCCCCATCTTCCGGTAATTTTTATTCACATTGTCAAAGATTACTTTTCCCTTATCTGTAATCAACGTGACCCTCAAATCTTTTATCGGGTGAGTGTGGACATAGTCGGAAACGCTTTTTTCTGAATGATTGCCGATATATTTTAATGCTTCATTCATGCGCCCGTTATAGTCTTGCAGTCGTTGATTCAAATAGGCTATCTTGTACTGTTTCTCGCGCACTTGCTGGAACGCGATGAATGCAGCAGCAAAAGCGAGAAATATTGCTAATACGCTATAGAATAATTTTTTCCCAAGAGATAGTTTGTGCATGAGCAAGAATATTAAAGGTAGGGATTTCCCGATAATGGATCAACAATGGTTGATGTTACAGGGGAAATACGATTAACTGGAAATGTATCTTGAAGGTTCGGCGTTATGCATCAAAATAGTAACCGAATCCCAGGCGTGTTACGATATATTTGGCATAAGGACCAACCTTCTTTCTCAGCCGGGTGATATTGACATCCACTGTTCTGTCAAGTACCATTACGTCTCTGGGCCAAACACGATTGATCAGTTCCTGCCGGGAAAACACTTTTCCTCTTTCATTCAGCAAGAGATGCAACAGCTCAAATTCGGTCTTTGTAAAAGGTACATTCTTACCCTCTATAGAAACGGTCTTCTTGTCCAGATTCATCAATAGCCCCTGATAACTGAGGAGTTGGGACTCATCTGTTTTCCCCTTTTCCCTGGTCCTGCGGAGGACGGCACGGATTCTGACCAGTACTTCACGGATGGAGAAAGGTTTGGAAATGTAGTCGTCAGCCCCCAGATTAAAACCTGTAACCGTGTCATTTTCGGCATCTTTCGCAGTTAAGAAGATAATAGGTATATGGGCTGTCTCCGGATCCTCTTTCAGTTGTTTGGCCATAGCGAACCCAGACATTCCACCCATCATTACGTCCAGTAAAAGGAGCTGAAAAGACGAGAGGTTCTTGTCTAAAGCTTCTTCTGCTGAATTAGCTGTTTCCACCTCGTAACCTTCTGTCTCCAGATTGAACTTGAGTATTTCACACAAGTCTTCTTCGTCATCTACAACGAGTATTCGAGCTTTATTATCATCCATCAAAATACTTATTATTATCTGTATGCAAAGATACAATTATTTTTTCTAAGACACCTGCTTTTTTAACGGGTATCATTTATTTAAAGTAATGAGAGGAGCCGGGCTGCAGCAAAATTTTCGGAAGGATCAACCCTTCTCTGATTCCGGTACTTTACAGGCTGTGCTCCTCGATACATTCCATCTTTCTTGCCTGAATACCTCTTTTCAGATAAAAACGGAATAATTTCCATAATGATACACATTTGTCTGGAAAATGCTGCATTTGATAGTGCTATTGCTGACTCTTCCTTATACATTTTTTGTTCCTTTAAATGCAAAAATAGAGATGAGATGTGAAGTCTGTGTAAAGAAAGTGTTACAATTTGATGACATTCAATAATAATCCTTTTTTGTCATCTGAATGTAACGGATTCTAAAAATTACTGTAATAGGACAAGACCCTTTCCTTGAAAAATGAGATAGAAAATGAATCATTGAAGTAATAGTTTGTTTTCAAAATAAAAGAGAATTTGAAAAAGAGAACTTAAAATGAACGGATTTTATGCTAAAGTTCCCTTTTCTTTTTCAGAATCTTCTTTTCCCTATTAAAAAGTGCGAATCTGTCAGTATTTTGCCGATTTCTTTTAATATGCTGATAATGAGAACTTTGGCATTTCCATAAAACTCCTGAAAGCTTGAATTTTAACTTTAATTCTAATAGAGAAGACACTTTTGCTTTCTATTTGCTTGAAAAATGAGATATTTTTTGTAATTTTGCAGTGTTTTGACAAAATTAATTGATAGATTGAAAAATGCCTAAAGAAGAGAGAGCAAGTTTCGGAAGTAAATTGGGAGCCATTTTGGCTACGGCAGGTTCTGCTGTGGGCTTAGGGAATATATGGCGATTTCCTTACATGACGGGTAAGGATGGTGGTGCTGCCTTTATACTGGGTTATATCGTTTGTGTAGTTATCCTGGGAGTACCTTGTATTATCAGTGAGTTTATTATCGGTCGTCATGGTGCTGCGAATACAGCCCGGGCCTACAGTAACTTGTCTCATGGTACCTCCTGGAAACTCGTTGGGTATTTCCAGGCATTGACGGGCTATCTCATAACCGGTTATTATGCAGTGGTAGCAGGCTGGTGCCTGAATTATCTATATGCATCCTTTATGGGGCAGTTGAAAGGTGATCCGACTTTTGTCGTAAATTATTTTAAGGTTTTCTGTGCCAATCCTGTCCGTCCAATATTCTGGACGGTGATTACCTTTCTGATCACTCATTTTGTCATCGTACATGGCGTCAGAAATGGTATCGAAAAGGCTTCTAAAGTGATGATGCCTATGCTGTTCATCCTTTTACTGGTAGTGGTTGTCATATCTTGCCTGCTGCCAGGAGCTGAAAAGGGGATCAGTTTTCTCTTCAAACCTGATTTTGCTAAGATGAACGGTAATGTCTTTTTGGATGCAGTGGGGCAGTCCTTCTATTCATTAAGTATAGCGATGGGCTGTCTTTGCACTTATGCATCTTATTTTAGCCGACAGACCAATCTGACAAAATCGGCAGGACAGATCGCTTTCATTGATACTGCCGTAGCTATTCTTGCCGGACTGATGATTTTCCCTGCGGCGTTTTCTGTGGGAATCAGTCCGGATAGTGGTCCTTCTCTGATATTTATTACTTTGCCGAATGTTTTCAACGAGGCTTTTTCCGGGGCGCCTTTTTTAAGATGGCTTATCTCGTTGTTTTTCTATGGCTTGCTGTTCCTTGCAGCCTTAACGTCTTTAATTTCTCTTCATGAAGCCAATACGGCTTTTGTATATGAAGAACTTCATATTTCCAGAAAGAAGGGGGCAATGCTGGTTACCATCAGTTGTTGTATAATTGGTGCCCTTTGTTCTTTGTCTCTGGGCAAATCAACGGCTCTGACTTTTGGCGGAAAACCATTATTTGATTGGTTTGATTTTGTTACCGGGAATATTATGCTGCCTGTAGGTGGATTCCTGATGTGTCTTTTCCTGGGCTGGTACCTCCCCAAAAAAGTTGTTAAGGATGAATTTACGAACTGGGGGACTCTGTCTTCCCGTTTCTTTAATGTTTATCTGATCGCTGTTCGTTTCATTTGCCCATTATTGATTTTAGCAATCTTCCTGCATCAGTTTAAGGTGTTCTGATAGAAAAAGTATGAACCATAATGGGGAAATCATTATCGACTGACTAATAATACTTCGTTGAAGTGAGAGTTGGTGGAATATTCGGAATAAGGTGAGCATATAACCTGATAAATTGTAATACAACATGGAACGAGAAAAATTTGGAAGTAAGATAGGAATGATCCTGGCTACAGCCGGTTCGGCTGTAGGATTAGGTAATATATGGCGATTTCCTTATATGACAGGACATGATGGCGGGGCAGCCTTCATCCTGACTTATATTGGTTGCGTACTTGTTTTAGGTATACCGGGGATTATCAGTGAATTTGTTGTCGGCAGGCATTCTGCTGCAAATGCTGCCAGGGCTTATCGCAAGATGTCGCATGGAGGTCCGGGGGGGATCATCGGATATATAGGTATTTTTACTTCTATGATGATTCTGGGCTTTTATGCAGTAGTGGCCGGTTGGTGCCTGCAATATCTTTTTGCTTCCATTTTAGGCCAGATTCATGGGAATGCACAAGAGGTGAATACTTATTTCCAGAGTTTTACTGCTAATCCTTTACGGCCTGTGTTCTGGACGATAGCATTTCTTTTGCTAACGCATTTTGTCGTAGTCAAAGGAGTGCGTAAAGGCTTGGAAAAGGCTTCCAGCATCATGATGCCTCTACTGTTTCTCATGTTGATCCTGATCGTGATCGTCTCCTGTTTGCTGCCACACGCCTCCCGGGGTATTCTGTTCCTTTTCAAACCAGATTTTTCAAAATTGACTCCTCATGTCATCTTTGATGCCTTGGGACAGGCTTTTTTCTCGTTGAGTTTGGGATCGGCATGTCTTTGTACGTATGCTTCTTATTTTAACCGTCAGTCTAAATTGGCTACTTCCGCTTCTCAGATCGCATTGATTGATACCGGAGTTGCTATTCTGGCCGGACTGATGATCTTTCCTGCAGCTTTCTCTGTAGGGATTAATCCGGATAGTGGTCCCGCCTTGATTTTCCTCACTCTGCCCAACGTGTTCCAACAAGCTTTTGGATCCGTTCCGGTGATCGGATATATAGTCGCGGTCTTATTTTATGCGTTACTAGCACTAGCTGCCCTTACCTCTACAATCTCTATGCATGAGATCGGCACGTCCTTTTTCTATGAGGAATTTCATCTGACCAGGAAGAAGGGGGCTTGGATAGAGACGATTATCTGCTGTATCATCGGTGTCTTATGTTCTTTGTCAAGTGGAGCGGTGCCGAGCCTTAAATTGTTTGGAATGTCTTTCTTTGATTTTTGTAATAATCTGACTTCTGACATTCTATTGCCTTTAGGTTCTTTCTTAACGTGTATCCTTATCGGGTGGTTCGTACCTAAGAAAATCGTGAAGGATGAATATACTAACTGGGGAACACTCAAGGGCCGAACGTTCAATCTCTATTATTTTGCTGTACGCATATTATGCCCGTTGTGCATCCTGATTATCTTTTTGCACCAACTTGGTATACTATAGTCTTTTCTCCTGCGTTATTCCTATAGTATCCTTCACGGCCATGACTGTTGGAAGGAGCACGCTCGAGGGATGATAACTGTAGAACCTTAAATCTGATACTATGATTTGCAAATTTTTCTGTGTTGTTTTTTCGAAAGTATTTGATCCATATTGTGTAAGTTGGATCTTTCAGGTTAGCAACCAACAACCGCTTTCCACTTTTAGTCTTTAACCTTTAATGGCGGGGAATATTGTTCTTAGGCCGTTTTTTCTATCTTCAGCGGAGTGACCGGCTGGCTATAGTCGTGATCCTGATAGTTGTCGTGATAGCTTTGTCTGCCGTATTCTTTATCGGAGGGCGGAACAAGCAGTCTCTGACTTCTTCGGATTCACTTGGACAGTCGCAACGGTATGCCGGATCCTTAGGCTCCAGCAGGAGCTTTTCTGATGAAGGATATGAGCGTCTTCCCTTGGGAAAGTTGCGCCTGGCCTCCTTTGATCCGAATACGGCAGATAGTGACCAACTGTTACATCTGGGGCTGGCACCATGGCAGGTGAGAAGCATCTATCATTACCGTGCTAAAGGGGGAATCTTCCGTAAACCGTCAGATTTTGCACGATTATATGGATTGACGAAGAAGCAGTATCGCGTCTTGAAACCTTATATACATATTTCAGATGATTATGCTCCAGCCTCATCCCTTTATTCGTCGGTAGAGAATGGCTTTCCAGAAAAGAGCGGCCGAAAGGATACCACACACTTCAGCTATCCTGTCAAGTTACATCCAGGGCAGCAGATCTCCCTGAATACCTCGGATACGGCCTCCTTTCAGAAAATACCAGGTATAGGGAGTGGCTATGCACGGGCTATAGTCAATTATCGTGACCGGCTGGGTGGTTTTTACAGTGTCAGGCAGATAGAGGAGATCGGGGGCGTTCCTCCTGAGGCCGAGAAGTTCCTCAAGGTTTCACCCTCCGAAGTTCATAAACTGAAGATCAATCAGTTGACCGTTAACCAGCTCCGCCGTCATCCGTACATTAATTTCTATCAGGCTCGTGCTATCTATGATTTCCGACGTTTGCACGGCCCGATAAAAAGTTTACGCCAATTGTCAAATGACCGTGATTTTCCTCCTGCTGAAATAGCCCGACTGGAACCTTATATGGATTATGGAATGTAAGACGAGGGCTGCCTTGATATCACCCTTTTCTCGTCTCCCGGGAATAGATTGTCCGCATTTGCTTGGCTGCGTTGATCATGTGACAGAGTGATGGCCGGGTCTCTTCCCATCCACGGGTTTTCAACCCACAGTCAGGGTTCACCCAGAGGTATTGAGGATCAATGAGTACTGCGGCCTTCTTGAGCAGATGGACAATTTCTTCTACGGATGGGATCCTGGCGGAGTGAATATCGTATACTCCCGGACCGATCTCGTTGGGATAATGAAAATCGCGGAAGACATCCAGCAGTTCCATTTGTGACCGTGAACATTCTATCGTAATGACATCTGCATCCATACGGGCGATGTCCGTGATGATGTCATTAAATTCTGAATAGCACATGTGCGTATGGATCTGTGTCTCGTCTTTTACTCCACTAGAGGCGAGTCTGAAAGAGTCTATGGCCCATTTCAAGTGCACAGGCCATTCCTTTTTCCGTAAGGGTAGACCCTCGCGGATGGCCGGTTCATCAATCTGGATAATCCCGATGCCGGCCTTTTCCAGGTCACAGACTTCGTCCCTGATGGCCAGTGCAATCTGTTTGCAGGTCTCTGATCGGGGCTGATCATTACGGACAAATGACCACTCCAGGATGGTGACAGGACCGGTAAGCATTCCTTTTATCGGCTTTGTAGTCTGGGACTGGGCAAAGGTGATCCAGTCGACTGTCATCGGGTGTGGCCGGGAGACATCGCCATAGATAATCGGTGGCTTGACACATCGTGAACCATAACTCTGCACCCATCCGTTTTGAGTAAATGCAAATCCGGAGAGTTGTTCTCCGAAGTACTCCACCATGTCATTGCGTTCAAATTCGCCATGTACGAGTACGTCCAGTCCGATCTTTTCTTGCCAATGAATGCATCGTGTCATCTCTTCTTTCAGAAATTCCCGGTAAGCTTCGGCTGAAACTTCACCCTTGCGGTATCTGGAACGCCAGTTTCTTACTTCCTTTGTCTGAGGGAATGATCCTATTGTCGTGGTAGGGAAGAGCGGCAGGTTCAGTTTTTCGTTCTGGATCTTCCTCCGTACCGTGTATGGATGCTGGCGATGATAATCTTCATCTGTAATTTTGCTGAGTCTGTCTTTCACATTCGCATCATGCACCTTTGCTGACTCTTCTCTTTCCTTCAGATCTCTGTTTTGAGCCACGTAATGTTTGACGGCCTCTGTATCATTGTTGATGTAGTCTTTCAATGTGGTCAGTTCGTCTGTCTTTTGAAGGGTGAAGGCCATCCATTTCTTGATTTCAAGAGGCA
>DHOX01000071.1:24559-32704 GCA_002409785.1 Prevotella sp. UBA5379
GGGGAGATGAATACCCGGTCATAACCCAGCAAACTTGCTGCTTCACGGATCGATGACAGCGACTGAGAAAGATCGTCTTTCCAGATGTTCCGCCCATCAATGACGCCCAATGAGACAATCTTATCTGCAGGCATCTGACGGAGCAGCCGGATTTGTTTTGGGCCTCTCACTAAGTCTATATGAATGGCTGTCACAGGCAGGGATAATGCGAGGTCTGCATGTTCCTCCAGATCTCCGAAATAAGTATTCAGAATGATCTTCAGTTGGGTAGATTCTTGTATTTTTTGAAAGGCATGACGGTATGCTTCTGAAACCTTTTCAGGAAAATCAGTGACCAGAAAGGGTTCTTCAATCTGAACCCATTCAGCGCCGGCATTCTCAAGGGTAGTCAACAGTCGGATATAGGCAGGCAGGAGATGATCCAGGAGGTCTAATCGCTCAAAGGATTCTCCCTTTTCTTTGCCGGATAATAGAAAAGTAATGGGACCGATGAGTACGGGAACAGTCTGAATGCCCATATCACGGGCTTCGGCATATTCACGTACTGCCTTGTCGTCAAAGAGGTCGAACGACTGGTCTTTAGTGAATTCCGGCACGATATAATGATAATTGGTGTCCCACCATTTGGTCATCTCCATGGCAATGACATCTTCGCCGCTTTTCTGTAGACCGTGTGCCATCGCAAAGTACAGTGTGGTTTTCTGGTCTTTCAGATCTTCATACCTTTGGGGTATGGCATTCATCATCAGACACATATCCAGTACTTGGTCATAGAAAGAGAAATCGTTACTAGGAATCAGGTCTATTCCCTTGTCCTTTTGAACTAACCAGTTTGTACGTCTGATCTGACGTCCGGTATCTTGCAGTTCTTGTTCCGTGATCCGGCCTTTCCAAAAGGCTTCACAAGCTTTCTTCAGTTCCCTGTGAGCTCCTATGCGGGGGTATCCCAGCACTTGGGTCTTTAATTTTGAAGGTCCTATTACTTTTTTCATTGTCTTTTCATTTTTGTTCTTATTGATGACCTCTTCTCTTTTCCTGAGATGAGGAGGCAAATAGAATATTTCGGGAACAAAGTTAGAAATAAATTATAAAATAGACAAATGATCTTCTTCTTTCGGAAATATTCTCTATATTTGCAATTATTATGGAATAAATCAGAATAATATTCTTGATTTTAAACTAAAAGAAGAACGGAAAATGGATAAGCTCGATGATATTGATGTGAAGATTCTGAAAGAATTGCAGAACAATTCCAAGTTGGCTACGAAAGAACTGGCAGCGAGGGTTAATCTTTCACCGACTCCTACTTTTGAACGTCAGAAACGTTTGGAGCGTGAGGGGTATATTGAAAGGTATATGGCGGTAGTGAATCCTGAAAAGGTCGGAAACGGACTGACCATCCTCTGTGGCATTGAGCTGAAGCAGCATGGCAAGCGATGGGGGGATGAGTTTATGGCTGCAATCAAGGATATAGATGAAATTGTGGAATGCTGGAACACTTCAGGTAATTATGATTTCCTCATGAAAATCTATGTGAAAGATATGAAGCATTATCAGGATTTCGTGTTGAACACTTTAGGAGTCATTGATAGTATCGGGAGGTTGCATAGTAATTTCGTGATTGGGGTGGTGAAGTCTAATCATGGTATTCCTATCCCTGAACCTGCGGATAAGTGAAACTCGTCTAACTAACGATATTATTTGAGCTGTTCAAATGGGCACGACTATTAAAATAAGAGGGGTTCGTGCTGTCCGACTTTTGTCCGACCGTTTACCCTTTAAAAGCATATAAGGAACTGATAATCAGTTCCTTATAATCACTTTTGTCGGGATTAGGCGACTCGAACGCCCGACCCCTACGTCCCGAACGTAGTGCGCTACCAACTGCGCTAAATCCCGATAAGCACGTGCAAAGATACTGTAAAATTCTGAAACGCGTGCATTTTCTTTAAGAAAAATGGTGATCGGCTGGGAAATTTATAGTATGCCGGAATCGAGATTCATGCTGTAACGGACTTGCTTCGGATTTCTTATAAGAGATGAGGCAATTCAAAAAGCCGGATACCATTACTGCCTTTGATCAAAATATAATGGCCTTGTGGCTGTTGACGGGCAATTTCAACTTTGACCTCCTCAACATCCTGAAATTTTCGGAATTCTGATTGTGTCTTTTCAAATTCAGGACCTACCAGCCAGACATTTGTGATCCCGGCTCTGTGGAGCTCGTCTATGATTTTCTGGTGCTCTTCTCCGGATACGGTACCGAGTTCGAGCATGTCTCCGAGGATCGCCATTTTCCCGGGCACATCCATGAGTTGGAAAGCTTCTATGGCTGCTTTCATGCTGGAAGGATTGGCATTGTAGGCATCAATGACCAGATGATTGTGAGGGGTAACCGTCAACTGGGAGCGATTGTTCGTGGGAACATAGTTAGTCAGGGCTTCGTCAATCTTTTCGTCACTCACGCCGAAATGTCTTCCTATCGTGATAGCTGCAAGCATATTATCAAGATTGTAGGCACCGATCAACTTGGTCTGGACCGTGTGTGTCTTTTTTGCCGGCTGGCCCTCGAAAGCCTTACCTGTGGTCCAGGTAAACTTCAGGAAAGGAGCACAACTGACCACAGAACCTTGCACAGCCAATGCCTCATCCTCTTTTTGCCCATAATCGACCATTTGGGTAAGGTGACGTTCCTTGGCCATCTGCATCAGATAAGGGTTGTCGTGGTTGATAAATACCAGTCCATGATGTGATTTCATGAAATCATACAATTCGCCTTTTGTCTTCATGACTCCCTCGAAACTTCCGAAACCTTGCAGGTGGGCCCTTCCCACATTAGTGATCATTCCACAGGTAGGCTCGGCATATTCTATCAGTTTCTTGATGTCACCGGGATGGCTTGCTCCCATTTCAATGACGGCGATTTCGTCTTTGCCCGTAAGGCGGAGCAGCGTCTTAGGTACTCCTACATCATTGTTGAAATTACCCTCAGTGTGCATGACCCGGTATTTCTTCTGGAGTACGGTGGAGATCAGTTCCTTTGTTGTGGTTTTGCCATTGGTGCCCGTGATTCCGATGACCGGAATATGGAATTGGCGGCGGTGTTCGCGGGCAAGCTCCTTGTATGTGCCCAGACAGTTGTCTGTCAGGATATACCGGTTGTCATCTTTCCTGGCGTAAGCCGGTTCGTCCACAATGGCATAACTGCATCCCTTTTCCAATGCCATTGCTGCAAAACGGTTGCCGTCGAAGGAGGTTCCCCTGAGGGCTATAAAAATACTGCCTTCCGGACAGTTGCGGCTGTCCGTCGTGATGACTGGATGCTGCTGGTAGATCTTGTATAAGTCGGAGATTTTCATCATTTTATCTTTAAACCCTTGCAAAGTTACTGCAATTTTCTTAAAAAGTAGTGCCGATTTTCCTAAAAAGAGGTGGTTTTCTCAATTAATATGATTATTTTTGCAAAGCAACGCAAGTGTTTAAGCAGGCCTTCCGGATCAGGCACTTGGATATTTACATTGAAAAGAGAGTTTGTAAATGGAAAAAACGAATTTTACATTGAATATACGTGGCCAATTGGTAGATTTATCTATTCCTCAGGTCATGGGTATCCTTAATGTTACTCCGGATAGCTTCTATGCCGGGAGCAGGAAGCAAACGGAAAAAGAGATCGCTGACAGGGCTAATCAAATTATCGCTGAAGGGGGAAGGATGATCGACGTAGGCGCTTTTTCTACACGCCCCGGGGCTGATGAGGTAGGAGACGAAGAGGAGGCCCGTCGGTTGAAGAACGCGTTGGGTATTGTCCGCCGTGAACAGCCTGATGCTGTGGTTTCAGTGGATACTTACCGTCCTGGTATTGCACGACGTTGCATTGAAGAATGGGGCGCAGACCTCATCAATGATGTTTCTGAAGGCGGGTTGACCGGTATCGTTAATACGCCTATTCATGAGCGTGAACGGATGTTTGATGTGGTGGGAGACCTGAAGGTGCCTTACATCCTGATGTCTGTAAAGTCTGATCTTCATGACATGCTGATTGCTTTCTCCCGGGAGGTGCAGGAATTGCGTGATCTGGGGGCCCGTGATATTATCCTGGATCCGGGTTTTGGATTTGGAAAAACACTTGAGGATAACTACCGTATCTTTCAGAATGCGGAGGAACTGAAAGCGCTGGACCTTCCGGTCCTGGTCGGTATTTCCCGGAAAAGTATGATATTCAAATTGATAGGCGGTGATCCGACCACTTCGCTCAATGGGACTACAGTTCTCAATACGATTGCGTTGATGAAAGGGGCCTCGATCCTTCGCGTACATGATGTGAAACCTGCCGTCGAAGCCGTGAAGATGGTGGAAAAAATGAGAAAGGCTTGAATGAGAATGCAGCAGAAGGGAGTTGTCACAAGGTATGCCTGCAGTGGCGTCTATGACGTGGTTTCATTATGGACTTCCGCTGGTCTGCGTTTAAAGGACTGTACACAACTTTTCTGTTGGAGAAATAATAATATGATAAGATAATAACCATGCCATTTGAATTTGGGATCAAAGACATCATCGATATTTTCTTGGTCGCTTTGATGTTGTACTATATCTACAAACTGATGAAGGCGAGCCGGTCGCTCAACATCTTCGTCGGCATCATGGTCTTTATCTTGATGTGGCTGTTTGTCAGCCGTGTTTTGGAAATGAAACTTCTAGGGGCCATACTGGATAAACTGGTCAGCGTAGGGGTAATCGCCTTGATTGTCATCTTTCAGGAAGATGTGCGGAAATTCCTTTATGAGTTGGGGTCTCAGAAGGGCATCCGGCGCCTGGTCAGACTCTTTAAGCGTTCTTCCAAGAGTGGTAACGAGCGTGAGGTGGACAAGGAAGCAATCATGCCGATAGTCCTTGCATGCATGAGCATGAGCAAAAAATTTGTAGGGGCACTCATTGTCATAGAGCGTTCTGTTCCCCTTGATGATATAGTGGATACGGGCGATGTCATTGATGCTCGTATCAACCAGCGGTTGATAGAAAATATTTTTTTCAAGAATTCTCCTCTGCATGATGGAGCCATGGTCATTTCAAAGAAACGGATCAAGGCTGCAGGATGCATCCTGCCGGTCTCTCATAATCTGGATATTCCTAAAGAACTGGGTCTTAGGCACCGTGCAGCCATGGGCATATCGCAGAATAGTGATGCCATCGCAATCGTCGTTTCTGAAGAAACGGGGAAAATATCGGTGGCGATCAAGGGGACTTTCCGATTGAGACTTTCGGCAGAAGAGTTAGAAAGCATACTGACAAAGGAAATGGTTTAGGCGTTTGGTTTTAGGATATAAACAGGACGTCCGGAATGGCTTTTCTTTATATGTTTTCTTGTTGGTTGGGAGGATGAATGTGGTGTTAACTAGGCCTTTCTTTCAAATCAACATGGGGGAATAGATAATGTATTTTATTTAGCAAAATTTATCTCATTATCCCCTTCTTTATAGATATATTTTGCTATATTTGCAATATCGAAATAACAATTTTGAAAGTCGTGAACTTTTGATGGGCGAGGATGATTATTCTTCCTATATCGAACAGAAAATATATCAATAAGAACTATTAAATACAAACTATGGACTTATTAAATCAGATCGTTGCACGCGCTAAGGCGGACAAGCAGCGTATTGTGCTCCCAGAAGCTGAAGAGGAGCGTACCTTGAAGGCTGCCGACAAGGCTTTAGCCGATGACCTTGCGGACTTGATTCTCATTGGCAATCCTGAACATATTAAAAGTTTGGCTCATCAGTGGGGACTGAAGAATATTTCTAAAGCCCAGATCGTTGACCCGCTTCATAACCCTAAAATGGGGGAATATGCTTCTTTGTTAGCGGAGCTTCGTAAGAAAAAGGGGATGACCATCGAGCAGGCTCGTGACCTGGTACTACATAACAACCTCTATCTGGGTTGTATGATTATTAAGACGGAAGGTGCTGACGGCCAGATCTCCGGCGCCCTGAGCACAACGGGTGATACGCTCCGTCCTGCTCTGCAAATTATCAAATGTGCTCCTGGTATCACTTGCGTCTCCGGGGCGATGATGCTGATCACTACCCAGAAGCAATATGGTGAGAATGGCGTGGTCTTGATGAGTGATGTGGCCGTGACGCCTGATCCTACTGCTGAGCAACTTGCTCAGATTGCTTATACTACGGCCCAGACGGCTACTCGTGTAGCCGGATTCAAAGAGCCTCGTATTGCCATGTTGAGTTTCTCTACTAAAGGAAGTGCTAAGGATGCGAAAGACAAGAAGACGGGTAAGAGCGTTTACATTATTGATAAGGTGATTGATGCAACCAGACTTGCTCATGAGAAGTATCCTGACTTACAAGTGGATGGTGAGATGCAGGTAGATGCTGCTCTTGATCCGTCTGTTGGTGCTCGTAAGGCCCCGGGTAGCAAGATTGCCGGCAGGGCTAATATTCTTGTCGTACCTAATCTTGACGTTGGCAATATTGGTTGTAAACTCGTTCAGCGTCTGGGCGGAGCTCTCTCTATCGGCCCGATCCTGCAGGGTATCGCCCGCCCTGTCAATGATCTTTCCCGTGGCTGTTCGGTAGATGATATTTATTATATGATTGCCGTCACTTCCTGCCAGGCTCAGGATGCAAAGAAAAAGGCTTGATCGCTTGACCGGGGATAATTCAGAATTTCAAAGAATAGATAGACAATGAAAATATTAGTATTAAACTGTGGCAGTTCTTCCATTAAGTATAAACTGTACAATATGGATCATGAGTCTGTTCTGGCTCAGGGAGGTGTGGAACGTATCGGGATGGACGGTGCTTTTATCAAGGTAAAACTTCCTAATGGTACGAAAAAGACGATCATGCATGATATGCCGGATCATAGAGAGGGGGTCAATATGGTGTTCAAGGCATTGCTTGATCCCCAGTTGGGTGCCCTCAAGAGCCTGGATGAGATTGATGCCGTCGGCCATCGTATCGTGCAGGGGGGCGACCTGTTTGAGAAGAGTTGTATTGTTAATAAGCAGGTTGAGGCAGGCATTGAAAGCCTTTGTGACCTCGCCCCGGTACATAATGCCGGTCATTTGAAGGGAATTCGTGCCGTGGATGCCTTGATGCCGAACACACCTCAGGTTACGGTCTTTGATAATGCCTTTCATAGCACGATGCCGGATTATGCTTATCTGTATGCTGTACCTTATGATCTCTATACGAAATATCACATACGCCGTTATGGCTTCCACGGGACGAGCCATCGTTATGTCTCTCATCGCGCCTGTGAGGTGCTCGGTGTGAATATCAAGGATCAGAAGATTATTTCTTGCCATATCGGTAATGGCGCTTCCGTTGCAGCTATTAAAAATGGGAAAGTGATGGACACTTCTATGGGACTGACCCCTCTGGCTGGCTTAATGATGGGCAGCCGCTCGGGTGACATAGATCCGTCGGCCGTGACTTATATCATGGAAAAGTTGCATAAGAAACCACAGGAGATGGCTGATTACCTTAATAAAGAGTGTGGCGTACTGGGGATTTCGGGTGTCTCTTCTGATATGCGTGATGTGGATGCCGCTGCCAAGGAGGGGAACAAGCGTGCACAGTTGGCTTTAAAGATGTATGCTTATCGTATTAAGAAATATATTGGTGCATACGCTGCTGCAATGGGCGGTGTAGATACGATTATCTTTACGGCAGGAGTCGGAGAGAATCAGACGGACTTGCGTCAGGCTGCCTGTGAGGGACTGGAATTCCTCGGGGTCAAGTTTGATGAGGAACGGAATGAGAAGATGGTGCTTGGCAAAGAGGGGCCTATTTCTGCTGCTGATTCGAAGGTGAATGTCCTGGTTATTCCTACGGACGAGGAGATCGTGATTGCACGGGATACGATGGAACTTGTAAAGGCTACTAAAAAAAGTTGATCATCCTGGTCTCCATTGCTTGATCCATCTGATCTTTTCAGGAGAGGTGAAGGCAACAGGGGATCGATATATAGGGGCAAGGGCCCAGTTTCTTTATAAGAGATTGGGCCCTTGTCTTATCCAGGAGAAGAGAGACTGGGTTTGGTAATGGTTACGGGTACTGAAGGGTTGGAAAATGGAATTGTGAATATTCGATTTAATACGTCAAATTTAAATGATAATTATATGAA
>DHOX01000010.1 GCA_002409785.1 Prevotella sp. UBA5379
ATGGACATGCTGATTAACGGTATCTCCTGGTGCGTCAAACAGTTAGGATTAAACACGAATTTTGTGGGAGCACTGCCCACGGCCTTCATGAAGCCACTGTCAGGAAGTGGTGCACGAGGACTGATGCTGGAAGCCATGAAGAATTACGGTCCGGACTCATTTGTCGGCCGGTTAAGTTGTATCTTCCAAGGCTCAACAGACACCACCTTCTACATCCTTGCCGTCTATTTTGGCAGTGTCAGCATCAAGTACACGCGCCATGCAGTGGCCTGCGGACTGCTTGCAGATCTGGCAGGAGCAATCGCTGCCATCGTCATTGCTTATATTTTCTTCGGATAATAAGGTTAAATTGTATTTTACAGGAAACAAAACAAAAAGAATCATTATCAAGATATGGCAAATCTAAAATCATTGGCCCAAGACACAGTCATCTATGGGCTCAGCAGCATTGCCGCACGTTTCATCAACTATCTGCTGGTCCCTATTCAGACAGCAAAATTCAATGCCGCTGGCGGGCAATATGGCATTATTACCAATGTATATGCCTATGTAGCCCTCTTTATCATCATCCTCACATACGGGATGGAAACGACGTTTTTCCGTTTCATGAACAAGGATGGTGTCAATCCTAAAAAGGTTTATGGTACCACCCTTTGGACAGTAGGGTTCACTTCCCTGCTCTTTATGATCATCATCACCCTGTTTAACGAGCCAATAGCTACCTTGATGAAATATCCGGATCATCCGGAATACATTCTGGTCATGGCCATTACAGTAGCCATAGATGCTTTTACGGCTATTCCCTTCGCCTACCTGCGCTATGCACATCGTCCGATCAAATTTGCAGTTCTAAAGACATTCAACATATCATTAAATATCATCCTGAATGTTCTCTATCTGGTCATCCTACCCCACTTCAAGATCAACCTCTTTGGCATTTATGATGCAAACTTCACATTGCATGTCGTCTGGATATTCTACATTAACCTTCTCTGTTCTGTATCTACCCTCTTCATGCTTTTCAAGGAGCTGAAAGGATTCGAATACGGATTCAACAACAGTGTCTGCAAGAAAATGCTTTCCTATACCTGGCCACTGCTCATCATGGGTGTAGCCGGACAATTAAACCAATGTGCATCTCAGATCATCTTTCCATATTTTTTTAATGGCAGTCCTGCTGATGCCCGCATACAACTAGGTATATATGGCGCCAGCATTAAAATCACCACCATCATGGTCATGATCACACAAGCTTTCCGCTATGCCTACGAGCCATTTGTGTTCGGACAGTCAAGGGGCAAGAACAGTAAAGATCTTTATGCCAAAGCCATGAAGTTTTATATTATCTTTACGCTCCTCGCTTTCCTCTTTGTGATGGGTTACATGGATATTCTCCGTTATATTGTCGGCAAGAGCTATTGGGACGGACTGAAGATCGTACCTATAGTCATGTGTGCTGAAATCATGTTTGGTATCTATTTTAACTTAAGTTTCTGGTATAAACTGATTGACCGCACCATCTGGGGAGCTTATTTCTCCGGTATCGGTGCTTTCATCCTGATCGCCATTGACGTCATCTTTATTCCATACTTCAGTTATTGGGCCTGTGCATGGGCAGGATTTATTTCTTTCGCCGTCAGCATAGCCCTAAGTTATTTTTTCGAACAGAAATACTATCCGATTGCTTATCCCTTAAAAGATATAGGCTTCTATACTCTTATTGCAGCTGTATTGTTCGCCGGCATCAGCCTAAACAACTCGCACCTGCACACTTTGACGGCAATCATTCTCAATACCCTTCTGATCATCCTCTATATTATCATAACCATCAAACGTGACTTCCCCTTATCAGCCCTGCCCATTATCGGCAAGCACTTCAGGAAACAAGAAAGAAAATAAAACTCCTCAAGAATCATAAAAGAACAAGATTATGAAGAAATCTACCCTTATTATCAGCGTCCTCATGGCCATATCACCGGTCATGAAAGCAGATGAAGGAATGTGGACCCTCTACAATCTGCCAGAAGCTGTCTACCAGACGATGCAGAATGAAGGTTTCACCCTTCCATACGCTGACCTTTACCAAGGCGAGAACGCCTTGAAGAATGCAGTAGTCAACTTTTCCGGCTACTGTTCAGGTGTTGTCGTCTCTCCCGACGGACTGGTCTTTACGAACCACCATTGTGGATTCGAATCCATCAGAAGTCACTCTACCGTACAGCACGACTATATGCTCAAAGGATTTGTAGCCAGGACACGTGCAGAAGAACTTCCGAACGAAAACATGTTCGTAAGTTTCATGCGCAGTCAGAAAGATATTACGGAACAAGTCAGCCGCCTGGGGTATGACAAGCTCAGCTCCGAGCGCAAGGAAGCCCTGATCGACTCTCTGCAGAATGCCATGACCCACGACGTACAGAAGCAGGATTCCACCCTTCATGTCAATATCGATGCTTTCTATGAAGGCAATAAATGGTATGCCACCACCTATCAGGATTATCCGGATATCCGGCTCGTCTATGCGCCACCCCGTTCCATGGGCAAGTTTGGCGGGGAGACAGACAACTGGATGTGGCCTCGTCAGACCTGTGACATCTCTGTGTTCCGCATCTATGCCAACCCAAAGACCAACGGACCCGCCAGGTACGATAAAACCAACGTACCTTATCACCCCAAACGCTGGGCACAGGTCAGCCTCCAGGGGTATGTCCCCGGGGACTATGCCATGACTATCGGTTATCCGGGATCCACAGAGCGCTATCTTTCCAGCTACGGTATCCGGATGATACGTGATGACATCAATGCACCACGTGCCCAGGTAAGAGGAGTAAAACAGGAAGTCATGCTCCGCCACATGCGGGCCAGTGAAGCCGTGAGGATCAAGTATGACAGCAAGTTTGCCAGTTCCTCCAACTACTGGAAAAACGCTATAGGGATGAACAAGTGCATCGACTCAGTTGGCATTGTGAATATGAAGAGACAATATGAACAGCGCATCGCTGCCTGGCAGGACACTACTCACGCAGATATTCATAAAGTCAATTTTGCATTATTGAAACGATTGTATGCAAAAGAATTCAAACTGCAATATGTTTTCACCAACTGGTCTGAAACTTTCACGAGACGGAGCGATATAGAATTCAATACACGTGCCTTGAAGATCTATCGCGGCATGCCCATATATGGTCCCAAGAATCACCGCAGAAAGCAATACCAGAAATTTGAAGACAATGCTTCAGAATGGGATGAACCAACTGACAAAGAGATGATGGCAACGCTCCTCAAGAATTATCGTGAGCACGTCGACCCGGCCTGGTGCCCAGCCTTCTACAAAACCATTGACCAGAAATTCGGAGGTGACTGTCAGAAGTATGTTGACTACCTCTATGCCAAGAGCATCATCATGAAGAGTGGCACGAAGATCTATTCTAACCGCAAGAGCTACAAGAAAGACCCGGGAGTCGAATATGGAATGGATGTAATGGACATCTACGCGGACCTGAAGGAAAAATCAGGCAGTTTGGAAGACTCCATTGCAGAGCAGGAGAAATATCTCTGTGCCGCCAAGATCCGCATGGAACAAGATATGCCTCACTATTCCGATGCCAACTTCACAATGCGCCTTTCTTACGGACAAGTAGGAGGCTTTGAGTTAGGCGGCAAACCATCAGGCTATTATACGTCCAACCAAAGTATCGTGGACAAGATGGAAAGGGGAGACAAGGGAGTCACAGACTATCAGGCAGAGCCCATATTCCACCAGTTGATGTCTCGTAATGATTTCGGACGTTATACCGATAAAACGACAAAAGACCTGCATTTGTGTTTCCTGACCAATAATGATATTACCGGCGGGAATTCCGGGAGCCCCGTATTCAATGGCAAGGGCGAACTGATCGGTCTGGCCTTCGATGGCAATTGGGACAGCCTTTCCAGCGACATCTGGTTTGACAAGCATCTGGCCCGCTGTATCTGTGTAGATATTCGTTATGTCCTCTATATCATGGATCAATGGGGACATGCTGAAAATCTGTTGCAAGAGATCAATCCAAAATAGGATACAACCAACCAGCCAGGGATTTATTAAGTTATAATCCAGAACAAAAAAGCGGATATTCCAACTCGAATATCCGCTTTTTGTTCTGCTACTCAGACACCGTAGAAATCCACTGATGTGACCGTCCGGATTCCAGATCCAGCAGGAATCGCTTCTTCTCTATCCCCGCGCCATATCCTCCTATCTTTCCACCAGCAGCAATCACACGGTGACAAGGAATGATAATTGCTATCGGATTCAGGTGATTTGCGTTGGCAGCTGCGCGGCAAGCCCGAGGACGGCCAGCTAAAGCTGCCTCCTGAGCATACGATACCGTTTCTCCATAAGGAATATCCTCCTGCAACACCCGCCATATCCGGCGTTGGAAAGGTGTGCCCCTTATAATATGTAAGGGTATATCGAAAAAGGAGCGTCTTCCTGCGAAGTATTCATCCAGTTCGCCGATCGTTTTTTCCAGAATCGACTGTATCCGTAAGGAAGATCCCTTATCAGACCCTTCCTCTTCCGAAAAAGCAAGTCTCGTTATTCCTTCTTCATCCGCCGTGATCCACAAAGGTCCCACAGGAGAATCATAAATACGAGTCAGCCGCCTATCACGGCTGGAATTTCTATCAGGCCCCATCTTTAAAAAGTATCCTATTTTACAGTCTGCAAAAGATCGTTTCCTGAAGGCTGTCAATCATCTGAGTTTCCGCCGGTTTCCTCCACCAGCCGCTGCACTTCATGAAGATCACGGGCGGGCAGGATCAGATCATGGTAATTTCCCCGGATAAATCCCTGGTCCTGCAGATGATCCAAGAGAGTTATCAACGGTGCCCAGAAGTTTTTCATATTATAAAGGATCACCTTCTTATGGTGATAGCCGATGGTATGTGCCGCCGCCACGGTAAAGAGTTCGTCCAGTGTTCCGATCCCCCCTGGCAGAGCGACAGAGACATCACTTTGAGCGACCATCAAATCCTTGCGGTCACTGAGGTTATCACAAGGGATCTCTATATCCACAGAAGGACTCACCGAACCGTTTTTCTCGACCCGAGTCGGTATGACCCCTATCGTCCTGCCGCCAGCGCTCTTTACCGCCTCGGCCAGGCACTCCATAAGTCCCAGATTACAACCCCCGAAAACCAAAGTATGTTTTTTCTCACCCATCCACTGGCCCAATTCCCGGGTCAGCTTAAAAAAGTCCGGATCAATGTCAGAATCCGCTGAACAGAATACGCTTATTTTCATTTACACGATCTCCTCGTCTTTTCTTAAACCTCATGATCAAGTCCAGTCTGCCACAATCCTGGCGATTGACTTGAATCAATTATAATTTTCAAAGATACGAAATTTATAGCACAGATAAAAGAAAATTGACAAAAAACTTGGTAAGCACTGTATTTTTTATTATCTTTGCGCCCGATTTAAACAAACACGAAGTTTGTCAAATAGAAACAGTGAAAGGAATGGGCGCCCAATTATGGCTGGGAGGGCGATTGTCCTTTCGCATAATTAGGTAATTAGATTGAAAACATTTGAAGAATTAGGCGTTAATGAGAATATTCGTCACGCCATTGAAGACCTCGGCTTCGAACAACCGATGCCCGTTCAGGAAGAAGTTATCCCTTATTTACTTGGTAATCAGAATGATGTCATTGCACTGGCTCAGACCGGTACAGGCAAGACAGCCGCTTACGGGCTGCCACTCTTACAGAAATTAGACCCCGATGTAGAAGGGACACAAGCTATTGTGCTCAGTCCTACACGTGAACTTTGCAATCAGATAGCAGATGATCTGAACTCATTTGCCAAATATCTGGATCATGCTCAGGTTATCCCAGTATACGGGGGAGCCAGCATCATGACACAGATCCATGAGTTGCGTCATAATGTCCCCATCGTAGCCGCTACGCCAGGACGTATGATTGACCTGATGAACCGCGGTGCACTGAAACTGGATCAAGTCAAGACCATTATCCTGGATGAAGCTGATGAAATGCTGAACATGGGATTTTCAGACAGCATCAACGAGATCTTCGAGCATTTACCCGAGGGCCACACCACCTGGATGTTCTCGGCAACCATGACCAAGGAAGTGGAGAAAGTAGCGAAGAACTACCTTCATGACTATAAAGAAATTGTCGTAGGAAGTCGTAATGAAGGAGCAGAGAACGTGAACCATATTTACTATATGGTGAACGCCAGGGACAAATACCTGGCTCTGAAACGCGTTGTCGACTTCTATCCCCATATTTATGCCATCATCTTTTGTCGCACGAAGAGAGAGACGCAGGAAATTGCGGATAAACTGATCCATGACGGTTACAATGCAGAAGCCCTGCATGGTGATCTCTCGCAGGATCAGCGTGATCTGACGATGCAGAAATTCCGCCAGCATACGACCCAGTTGCTTGTCGCTACGGATGTTGCAGCCCGCGGCCTGGATGTGGAAGACCTGACCCATGTCATCAATTTCGGCTTGCCCGATGACATTGAAAGTTATACCCACCGCAGCGGAAGAACCGGGCGTGCGGGCAAGAAAGGTACCTCCATTTCCATTATCCATAGTCGTGAAAGAGGAAAGGTACGACAGATCGAAAAGGAAATCGGAAAGGAATTTGTTGACGGTACTCTGCCTACCCCTGAAGAGATCTGTCAGAAACAACTCTACAAGACGATGGATGACATCATGAAGACCGATGTGGACGAAGATCTCATCGCTCCCTACATGGACGAGATCAACCGTCAGTTTGAATATGTCGACAAGGAAGATGTCATCAAGAAGATGGTCACCATCACCTTCGGACGATTCCTTAATTATTACAAGAATGCACCAGCTATAGAAAAGCCCAGTTCTTCCAGACGGTCCAATGATGACAGAAGAAGTGAAGGTGGCCGGGGCAGAGTATCCCACGGTCGGCGCAGTCATGGGGCTGAAGCCGGATATACACGTCTTTTCATCAATCTGGGTAAGGCAGACGGCTTCTATCCTGGTGAAGTGATGCAATATGTCAATAAGCATGTTCACGGCCGTCAGGAAATCGGACATATCGACCTGCTGAGTAAATTCAGCTATATTGAGGTGCCACAGGGAGATTCCGACAGAGTTATGCATGCTCTTGACGGAACCACCTATAAGGGCCGTGAGGTACGTTGTAATGCCGCCGATGAATCCGGTCATGGGAACAGTTACGGATCTGGCAGGCATGATCACAGTGACCGCCGGAAAGGGGATTATGCCAGAAACCGGCAAGGCAGGAAGTACGCTTCAGAAAAGCATCAGAGTACAACTCACGACCATAGCAGTGAGAAAAAAGATGACTGGCGTGGCCTGATGACGCAGGCACAGGATTTCAAGTTCAAGGATAAGGAACCTGATTTCAGTGAAGAGGGATGGGCAAGGCGCAAGCCTAAGAAACTAAAGGAATAACCTTTAGTTTACCCCCAAACTGGAAACCAAGAAGCACTGTACAGAAACAGATGATACCCTTCAAAGCAGGAAGGTAACAAAGGCAGAAGGCCGGATTTTGATCAAAATCCGGCCTTCTGCCTTCCAGAACATTTCCTGACTATCAGTCGTCAGGCAGGGTATTGAGTTGGTCTGCCATAGCCTTACCGAGAGCCTCGCATTGCTTCTTCGTGGCAGCAGAAAAGCCCTGGATCATGTCTACAGGTGTCCCCACCGGTGTAAAATGCAAGCGGAGGTCATTCCACTGCTTGATCTTTGCCACAGCCTTGGAAGCCCAGCAATAGCTTCCGAACCACCCCAGGTAATGGTTCTTGATATTCTTGTTGGCCAATTCAGCCAGTAAGACGTCCATTTCATGATAGAGTCCGGCATTATAGGTAGGAGCCCCGACGATGAGTCCGTTAAAGCGGAACACATCCCGCAAGATATAAGAATGGTCCGTCTTGCTGACATTATACATCACAATATTCTTGATACCGTTCTGGCTGGCAGAACGGGCAATGATTTCAGCCATCCGTTCTGTATTCCCATACATCGTTCCATAACAGATCACGATCCCCTTATCTGTCTCATATTTGGAGAGCCGGTCGTAGAGAGCCATCACCTGAGCGACCTGCTCATGCCATACCGGACCATGAGTAGAACAGATATAGTCAATCTTCAGTCCTGCCAATTTTTTCAAGGCAGACTGCACCGGTATGCCATATTTCCCGACAATATTCGAATAATAGCGTGTTGTCTCCAGATGGAAAGCGTCCATATCTATTTCCGAATCGATGATTCCACCGTTGAGTGCCCCGAACGACCCGAAAGCATCCCCGGAAAAGACGGCAGTAGTACCCTTCCGGTCCACACAGACCGTCATCATGGTCTCAGGCCAATGGACCATAGGAGTAAGGATAAAGCGGAGGGCATGCTCCCCCAGATCCAGCGTAGATCCCGTCTTCACCTCTATGCTCCCTTCCAGATTATAGAATCCTTTCATCATATTGAAAGTCTTACAATTACCGACAATCTGAATATCCGGGTAATATTTCTTAATCAGCGCAAGAGAACCGCTATGGTCCGGCTCCATGTGGTTAATGACCAGGTAGTCTATCTTACGGTCACCCAGGACATCATGGAGCTTCTCCATAAACTGGACAAAGAAATCAACCTCCACCGTATCAATAAGGCATACCTTTTTATCCACAATAAGAAAAGAATTGTAAGATACTCCATTGGGCAATGGCCACAATCCTTCAAAACGATCCTTATTACGATCATTCACCCCGACATAATAGATTTTATTTGTTACTTCAATCATAGTTTGTCTATCGTTATAATTTTATAGCTTAATACCGCAATACTCTATTTCCAACTTTTCACAGGAGGCTCAGGCTCCTCAACGGTCCCTATCTCCATTCAAGGCATACTTAAAGTTCCGCTTCCATTTTTCTCCCGAATTCTTCTGAGATATAATTAGAGATATATTTACAACTCTCCGCCGAATACAACTGGGCACAATGGAGTATCTGATCCCATTGCTTTTCCGTCAGTCCCTGTTCTATATCCTCACGGGTGATGCCATGCTTCAACAGGCCGAAAATAAATCCGGCATTGAAGTTATCCCCTGCGCCGATCGTGCTGACCGTTTCCGTAGCCAGTGCAGGATAGACCTTTCTGAAATGGTTCTCTGCCCTGACCACCACAGGATTGCTCTCATTCGTGCAAATAAAGTTCTTGCAATAGAAACTGATCTCCGCATTGTACACCTTATCCGGATCAGGCATCTTATAGAGCACTTCGAAGTCGATTGAACTCCCCCTGACAATATCCGCATCACCCAGATTCTCCAACAGATTAGGAGTGACCCTCATGATATCATCCTTATGCGAGCTCCGGTAATTGACGTCATAATAGATTATGGCGCCACGTTCTCTGGCGTAGTCCAGAAAACCAGCCACCTGTGGGCGGACAACAGGATTAACGGCAAAATAGCTGCCGAAGAGCACAATATCATCACGGTTGATCTCCGGATATGAAAACTCCAGCCGGTCATGGGGATGATCCTTATAGAACATATAGTCTGCGCTGTTATCCTGATCCAGGAAAGCCAAAGAGATAGGTGATTTACTTTCCGGGAAAGAGACCACATTATCTGCATTGACATGATTTTCCTTCAAAAAACTGACAATATGCTTTCCTATCCTGTCATTCCCCGCTTCGCTGATAAACATAGCAGGGATGCCTGACCGGCCTAAAGAGACGACCGCATTGAGTGTAGAACCGCCCGGAACAGCACTCACGGGCTGTCCGTCTTTGAATATAATGTCGAGAACCGTCTCGCCAATTCCAACAACCTTACGCATAATTGATATTTGTTTCTAGATGCAAATATAATAAAAAAACTAATAGCAGAGTCGAATATTCGGAGATTTTATTTCGTCCAAATCAATTAATGGAGCTCTGTAAGATCTTGTATTTATTGCATTCTATTCGCTACAAATTCCTTTACCTAATAAACAAATTCATGTTTCCAAATATACTTCCCTCTCCGGCAAAGGGAAGAGATTATCTGTTTTCCATAAAAACACCTTTCACACATTCATGTATAATAAAAAGATGAATAAAGATATGATGACCAGAGATTTTTTGTAAATTTGTCTACAATTATGAAATATCAAACTTATACGTTGCCCAACGGACTCAGGGTCATCCTCCTGCCTTCAGCGTCACCAGTGGTCTACTGTGGATACCAGATTGATGCGGGAACCCGTGATGAACTCCCGGGGAAAGAAGGTCTCGCACATTTCTGCGAGCACGTATCTTTCAAGGGTACAAAACGCCGGAAGGCCTGCAACATCCTCAACGGACTTGACCGTGTCGGCGGCGACCTGAATGCCTACACGAACAAAGAAGACACGACCTATTATGCCACCATTCTGAAAGAAGACCTCCCCAAAGCTGTAGATCTTCTGACGGACATGGTCTTTCACAGTACGTTCCCCCAACGCGAAATAGACAAGGAAAAGGAAGTTATCTGTGAAGAGATAGAGAGTTATAATGACTCACCCGCAGAACTTATCTATGATGAATTTGAGAATACCATCTTTCATGGCCATCCTTTAGGGCATAACATTTTAGGGACGGAAGACCTTGTCCGGTCATTCAAGACGGCTGACGCATTAGCCTTTACCCTGAAATATTATCGTCCTGACCATGCGATCTTCTTCGCTTCCGGCGACATCAGTATGAAAAAGCTCATCCGCCTGCTTGAAAAGTTTTTTACCACCTATCCTTTAGGAGCAGGGGGATCTCCTCTTTCTCCTGATACTTCCCAAGAGACAACTTCAGGGGAAAGGCAATTCTCCCAGGACGAGGCCACAGCTGCCAGCCGTAACACCTTAAACAGGACCCTCCAGGGTCCTGAATCAGGCCCTCATCCTCCGATTATCATCCATAAGAAGACCCATCAGGCCCATGTCATGGTCGGTTGCCGCGCTTACAGTATCTTAAACGCAAAGCGTATGCCCCTTTACCTGCTGAACAACATCCTAGGCGGCCCTGGCATGAATGCCCGTCTGAACGTCGCCCTGCGGGAACATCATGGCCTGGTATATACGGTAGAAAGTTCAATGACTTGTTACGGTGACACCGGTTTATGGTGTATCTATTTCGGTTGTGATCCTAAGGATATTGGTCATTGTCTCCGGTTGACGAGAAAAGAATTGGACCGGGTCATCCATGTCCCCCTCTCAGCCACCCAACTCAAGGCTGCGAAGAAACAGATCAAAGGCCAGATCGGCGTCTCCAGTGATAACCGGGAGAATTTCGCCCTTGATTTCGGCAAGAATTTTCTCCATCAGAATAAAGAGACCGACATCGCTGCACTGTTCAAGAAGATTGATGACATTACTGCCCGTCAGGTACAAGAAGTTGCTCAGGAACTCCTTCCTGAAGAAAAACTGACAACAATGATATTCAAATAAAACGGCAGGAATCAAAGGAACAGGACGGCTTCATTTCCTTCATTGAAGAGCAGATCCAGAATACTCAAGTTAGGCTGGAAACCAAACTTCCGGTCATAAACCTGATAGTAGGTCTCAGGATGAAAAGACGGGTCCTCTCCCGGATGCTTAGGCCGGATACAATCACGATAATCCGTGATCCCCTCATTTCCACCGGTCAGTTCCGCCTTGACATACTCCTTTGTAGGAAGGATCAACGGATGAATGTCTAGCAGCTCACACATCTTATCCGTAATTTCCATATTAAAATCATAGAGAAACTCCCAATGTCTTTCAAAGAAAGGCCGGAGTTCGTCCTCATAGAATTCAAAAAACGGACTCTCCCCATAAGCCGAAAGAAGTGCGTTCCAGTGCAGGTGCCTCCAATTGCCGTGATCACTGATCCGGACATCCTTCATCAGGCATTTATCCCCCGGATATTTCTCTGTAGGCACTGTCAGCGTCTGAAGGCCATTCGTAGTGGCAATCACGCAGCGGTTGCGGTAAGTCTGCTTTATAAAATGATCAAAACCTTCAACACGGCACTCCTCATAGCGGTTCAACTTCTGATACCACTGTACGGGTCCAAAATAAGCCGAAGATAACAATGCAATATTTGACATATTAGAATCAAGCATTATAGAAGCCCATTATGGTGGTTATCCCTGAGCCCTGAAGGCAAATGCAAGAACCCTAAAGGTCCAGATGGAATAACCGATAAGCTTTACCGATCAACTGGTACCTGCACACCAGCACTTTCCGTTTCCCGACCTGTAACATATAGTAATCACAGTAAGGGCAGTCGCAACAGTGAGGGAATGTCACCGGGATACGATAGCGCACGCCATGCCAGATCACTGTATCTCCCGGAAGAGCAACGAGCCGTCCCGGATAAGAGACAGAGTCCTGGCGGAAGACCAGGTCATCACCTTTATGAAGATTGGTGCAATCCAAGCGGTTCACAATCCAGCGATCTCCCTTCCGGAATTCCGGAGCATAACTGGAATCCGGAACGGAGAAGATTGTGAATGCCCAGGCACGTACTGCCAGCATCACCAGTATGGCAAACAGCAGCGCCAGAATGAACTTGACACCATCTTTCAGCATTTACTTGATATGGCTCACCAACTTGAACAGGCGGCTCCAGCGGATTCCTCCAAAGCCAGGATAGTCCGGATCATGTGACCACCAGATGAAGATCGGAGTACCCACGATATGATCCTCCGGAACGAATCCCCAATAGCGGCTGTCCGCAGAATTATGACGATTATCACCCATCATCCAGTAATAATCCATCTTAAAGGTATAATAATGGGTCTGCTTGCCATTGATATAGATCTTATTGTTCTTCACCACCAGGTCATTGCCTTCATACACACGGATTGGACGTTCATAGATAGCAATATTTTTCATCGTTAACTTTAAGGTCACCCCTTTCTTCGGAATCCAGACCGGGCCATAGTTGTCACGTGTCCAACCTGTCACAGCGTTCAAGGGATACAAATCCCCCGTTTCCGCGTCCGTATTCATCCGGATGCTGGCTACAAGGTCTTTCCGTGACCTCAGATAGGCAGCAGAACGATAAGTCAATGGCAGATAGCCGTTCTGGTTAAGGCAGGTCAGGTCCTCATTGGAGATCCCCAGCTTTCGCGTCAACTCACTTGGCAGGTCAGCCTTTAATTTGACATAGTACGTATACTGGACATTGTCCGGCTCCTTGTTCGGTTTACCATCAAGATAGACGATACGGTTTTTAACCTGAAGGAATTGTCCCGGCAAGCCGACACAGCGCTTGACGTAATTTTCCCGCCGGTCTACAGGACGATGAATCACATTCCCAAAGGTACTCGGGTTATTCTTGATATAACTCCGTCCCAGGGCGAAGACATACGCAAAATAGTTATACTGCTGCTGTGTCGTAAGCCTCGAAAGATCCGGCCGAGCACCCTTGGCCTGCTCATAGAGTTGTTCACCAAAAGAGTAACACATCTGATAATAATCAGCACTCTCATATTGCTCATTATCACAAAGCGTGTCCCCCGCAGGATAGTTGAAGACAACAATATCATTGAGTTGTACCTGTCCGAGACCTTTCACCCTGCGATACTTCCAGTGAGGCCATTCAAGATAACTCTTCACGTGGATCAAAGGCAGCGTATGCTGTGTCAGCGGCATGGTCAGAGGAGTCTCCGGAATACGGGGGCCATAGCTGATCTTACTGACAAAGAGATAATCACCCGTCAACAGGGATTTTTCCAGCGAAGAGGAGGGGATCACATAATTCTGAAAAGCAAACAGGTTGATGAAATAGACTGCCACCAAAGCGAAGACCAGCGCATCAACCCAACTCATGATGAAACGTACCGGACGCTCAGAGTATTTCCACCAGGTCCAATGAATCTTCTTGGTGATATAGACATCGAAAATAAAGGGAACAACGATCAATCCCCACCAACTCTTGACCCAAAAGAGGAAGAGCAGATAAAGGACGAGGACGATCAGAAATTTCGTCCATTGTTTCTTCATGTTGAGATTTTGTTTTTCCTTATCAATCATGTAACTTCTATTAATAAAGTTAAGAATTAAGTTTTAAGAACCGAGAACGTCTAAGGGATCCCGCTGGAACACCAGTGAGGAATATCCTTAGCATGAATCTGGTATCTCCCTGATTTTCAGGTCTTGAAAATTCGTATATCCGTAAATTAGAATCTGAACAAATCAGATGTTGTCAGTAGTCCGGTATGGTTCAAGGTATACTCAGCAGCAAGGACAGCCCCCATGGCAAACCCTTTACGAGAATGTGCATCATGAGTAATCGTAATACAATCTGCCTCGCTATCATAGATAACACTATGGATACCCGGCACCTCTCCCCGGCGGATGCTCGCTATCGGCAGCTCATCAGGAGCCACATCATTCGTCCCGCTTTCCTTTCCGTCAGCAGTATGCTGGAATCCTTTCACCCATTTGTCCTTGCGGTCAAGACGATTGATGATATCCTCAGCCAGAGTAATGGCCGTTCCCGACGGTGCATCCAGTTTATGTACATGATGTGTCTCTTCCATGCGCACATCATATTGAGGGAAGCCATTCATAATCTTTGCCAAATAGCGGTTGACCGCTGAGAAGATGGCTACGCCCACCGAAAAATTAGAAGCCCAGAAAAGAGTCTGCTTTCCATCTTTTGTCAAGGCTTCCACATCAGCCTTATGATCTTTCATCCATCCGGTAGAACCACTGACCACCTTCACATGGTGCTTAAAAGCTTTCAGGTAATTTCCATAAGCGGCAGTTGGATTCGTGAACTCTATAGCCACATCAGCACTAGCAAACTGTGGTGAGTCAAAATCCCCGGGATTATCAACATCAATTTTGCATACGATCTCATGGCCACGTTGTCTGGCGATCTCTTCGATCATGTGTCCCATCCTTCCGTAGCCAATTAAAGCGATTTTCATTTTTGTACAAAGAATTAAATAATATATTATTGCTACAAAGATAAAGAAAAACGAGGAGAATGCAAAAGATAGCCTTCCTTTTTACTTTTATTTAGCAGCAAATCATATCATTATATGCACGCTGAAAAGGCAAAAAGGCGAAACAGAGGTCAAAAGGGAGCAGAAGGATCACCTGCCAGTTGATTAATTCTTTTTTTCACCCTGCTTCCTGAACAGGATTTCAACATCTTGCAAGGTTACCAGAAAGCCCTTAGGAATTGCATCCAGTATCGGTGCCAGCTCCTTGACAAAGTCACGCAGGCGGTTTTCTTCATCAATGATCTCCACGATCACCGGTTGCTTGATATTAAATTCCCAGAATTTATCCGAACGGAGCTGGCTGGTCTTGCCAAATCCCATCGAGCACCGGTAGACAGTAGCTCCAGAGAGTCCGGATTTCTTTGCCGAGCGGGCGATAAACTCATAGACAGAACCGTGTTTATAGGTATCTGTATTACTCAAATAGAAACGAAGAACTTTTTCCATATCAAAACAATTTTGCTAATTGAATGCCCAATACCAAGGCCAGAAACCCGAAGAATAAACTTGCTGATACATAAACAGCCGTATAGAGGTAGTTGCTGTCCCTGAGAAGAGATCCACTTTCATTCATAAATGTCGAGAAAGTAGTAAACCCTCCGCAAAGGCCTGTCGTCAGGAAAAGTTTAACTGATGGGGACATCCACGTTCCGTTGACAAACAAGCCGGAAAAGAATCCGATGAGCAGGCATCCGACGACATTTACAATAAAAGTCCCTAACGGAAAAGTCAGGATGACACTCGCCTGTACAGCCCGTGAAACGAGGAAGCGAAGTCCGCCACCTATAAAACTCCCGAAGCCTACAATAAAAAAGTCTTTATACATAATCTCTCTTCTATTTTATTAGAAAAACACACTTCCGATGCTCAAAGACCCTATAAGTAAGGATCTGTCCCTTAAAGTTATGCCCCATCAGGTCCCCGCTCCCCAGCATTCCGATAACCGTCGAATATGCCCATTAGTTGAGGACAATGCACAAAACAGGACAAAGATAAACAGAAAATCTGAAAAGCCCGCCATTCCTGTCAGTTTTTTACCCCACAGGTTCCACATTACCTCCCCTCAATAAAAAGTCCCGCCAAAAGTTCTCTTTACCACCTTCCCATTATCTACGGTACCCTCAGCCATCCCATTCGCTACCCTCTCCATGATCGTGCCCGCCACCGCTCTCCCATCCCGTTTTATGCCAGAGGCATACTCATTGCCGGGCGCTATGCACCATTGAGTTTATCCCAATGCACCATAGAGAGAATCTGTATGCACCATAGAGAAAGTCTGTATGCACCATTGAGGTCACGATTGACCGTAATCGTGAAAGTCCGTGACGATGGCTATGACTTTCATCCAGCAACCCTTCAAGCAAATCAGCAAAGAGCCCTATGGAGATTCAATTCATCCACAACATTTCAGGAACAGATGATCACATTACCGGATATTTTCGTATCTTTGTCTCATCAATCTCTCTTCCCAAGACGAGCACGTCCTCTGAGAGGGCAAGGATACTATAAACACACCATTTTATCTTTTACTATGGAGCAATTAATTCATTATGTCTGGAAGCACCGGCTGTTTCCACTCAAGCCACTGGAGACAACCGACGGACAAGCCGTTGAAGTGATCGACCCGGGGCTGCACAACATGAACGAAGGTCCGGACTTCTTTAATGCCAAAATCAAAATCGGCGGTACCCTGTGGGCAGGAAACGTGGAAATACACGAAAGAGCCAGTGACTGGTACCTCCATGGACATGATAAAGACCCACGCTATGATAACATCATCCTGCACGTATGCCATATCATTGACCGGGATGTCCGGGACAGCCGGGGCATCTACCTCAAACAGATGCAACTGGATATTCCCGAAAACATCCGCCAGCATTACCAGGAGCTGCTGGACGCAGATGCCTACCCGCCCTGCTATCGGATCATCCCCCTCCTCACGCCGCTGATGGTCCATTCATGGATGAGTGCCCTGCAGACCGAAAGGCTGGAACAAAAGACAGAGGCAATCCTGAGAAGAGTCAAAGCCTGTGATGGATCCTGGGAAGCCGGATATTTCGTCACGCTTGCCCGCAATTACGGTTTCGGGAAAAACGGGGATGCCTTTGAACAATGGGCTCTCAGCATTCCCCTGGCCGATGTCGATCACCATCGTGACCACCTCTGCCAGATTGAAGCAATCTTTATGGGACAGGCTGGACTGCTCAATCCTGAGACCCTACTGAAACCTTATCAGGAAGATGCGCTCAATGACGGCTATTTTACAAAACTAAGAGACGAATACTTATACCTGGCGAAGAAATTTCATCTTCAGCCGATCGATTACCGGCTCTGGAATTTCTTCCATCTAAGACCGCAGAACTTCCCCTACATCCGGATCTCACAACTTGCCAATCTTTTTTACCAACGCAAGGCAAACCTCAGCCAACTTCTTGAGAAGGACTCCATCCAGGCCATGGAGGATGTCCTGGAGGTCTCCGTAACGCCCTATTGGGAAACACATTATACGTTCGGATCCACGAGCACAAGATGCAAAAAGCACCTCTCCCCCTTCTCGCTCAACCTGTTGCTGATCAATACTGCCGTCCCTATGCTCTTTGCCTACGGTCGGCACCGGGGAAACGAGGCCCTTTGCGAACGCGCTTTCGACCTCCTGGAAAAATTAAAAGCGGAAAAGAACAGTATTGTTACCATCTGGCAACAGGTGGGACTGGACGTTCAGAATGCCGGTGATTCACAAGCACTGATCCAACTGAAAAAAGAATACTGTGATAAGAAAGATTGCCTGCGCTGCCGGATCGGGTATGAATATCTGAAAAAAAACTATTAAGGTATCTGATTTCCCGACTTGAAAAAATACTAAAATGATCATCTTTCCGTAATTATCTATAAGGATCCACAGTCGTCATACATAAGAAAAGACACGTCTTTTCTGACAAAAACCGGATCCCCTCATCTCATTATTATTAAGCAAACAGGGCATCGCCCTCTAACAGGAACAGGAATATGATTTATACATTTGAGACTAAAATGGAAGTTCGTGATTATGAATGCGATATTCAAGGCATCGTAAACAATGCAAACTATCTACACTATTTAGAGCATACACGCCATCGCCTTCTGACAAAGGCAGGACTCAGTTTCAAGGAGATGCACGAGAAAGGAGTAGACCCTGTGGTAGCCCGTGTTGAGCTCCGCTATAAGGCACCTCTACGCTGTGATGATATGATGATCTCAAAACTCTGGCTGGAGAAGAAGGGCCCATGCTTTGTCTTCCATCAGGATATCTACCGGGAAAGTGACCAGCAGCTTTGCCTGAGGGCCGTCACGGACCTGGTGGTCCTGGTAAATGGAAAAATCGGATACAGCAAAGAATATGACCGGGCCCTCAGCCCCTTCATACCTAAGAAAGATGCCTAATGGATAATGACCAGGAGAAACTGAATGCTATTGCCCTTACCCAACTCAACTATTTTTCCCTTGCCGGACTTCTGGAATTATATCGGAAACTTGGCTCCGCTACTGCAGTAGTAACACACCGGGATGCCATCCAGGAGGTGATCCCTGATGCCTCGCAACATCTGATAAGAGCTCTGCAGAATTTAGATGAACCTTTAAAACGGGCTGAAGCCGAACTGGAATATGACAAGAAACACGGTATTCAGGTTCTCACCTTGAATGATCCTCAGTACCCCCAGCGGCTGAAAGACGTAGATGACGCCCCTCTGGTCTTGTTCTATAAAGGCACTGCCGACTTCAACCAGGCCCGTGTCATCGCCATTGTCGGCACCCGCCACTGTACATCCTACGGTCAGGATCTCATCCATAAATTGATCACCGGCCTGAAGACGATGTGCCCCCGTCTTCTTGTCATCAGCGGACTGGCCTATGGAGTAGACATCACTGCACACCGGCAATCCCTGTCCTGCGGGTATGAAACCATCGGCGTCCTGGCTCATGGGTTGGACGAACTTTATCCTTCCTCTCATCGCGACACAGCCAACAGGATGGTCACACAAGGCGGATTAATTACCGAGTTTCTCACTCAGACACGAGCAGAAAAAATCAATTTTGTACGCCGGAACCGCATCATTGCCGGTATGTCCGACGCTACCATCCTCATAGAAAGTGCCGCAAAGGGAGGCGGACTGATCACCACAGGCATTGCCCAGAGTTATGGCCGGGATGTCTTCGCTTTCCCTGGCCCGGTAGGAGCCACCTATTCTGCCGGATGCAACTACCTCATACGGGACAACGGTGCAGGACTGATTACCTGCGCTGATGACCTCGTAAAAGCAATGGGATGGGAAATGGATGCCCGCCTCGTAAAAGCCCGGCATGAGGGCATAGAACGGCAGATCTTCCCCCATCTCTCCCCGGAGGAACAAACGATTGTCAAAGTTTTAAGGGGAACGAATGACCTTCAGATCAACCTTCTGACGGTACGCACAGGATTATCCATCAGTCAACTCACGGCACTGCTTTTTGAATTAGAGATGAAAGGGATTGTCAAAGAATTCGCCGGAGGAATATACCATCTCCTCCTCTGATGACTAATCCGGACCAACGAGGAAACAGGAAGGGGCTCACCCTTCGATTTATGCCGTTGCTATAGCCATGCCAAACACACCGAATACTAAATAAAAGTAAATATATCTCTCAATTTTAAAGTTTAATTTTCCAATTTGCGATACAGGTTTCAATATTTTTATATAACTTTGCGATGTTTTTCGAGCAAACTGCCACTGTCAGAGTTTACTGGCGACAGTCTACTCCATAATTCGTTGTCTAATTTATTAAATAATTTAATTATGGGTGCAGCAGGTAACAAAAAGCCGAAAAAGGCAAAAAAAGGAAAACATACTCCAGCATACGAAACTACTGACAGCATGGATACCACCTCTACCACATCAGGTAAAGGAAAGAAAAAGAAACTTCACTAACTCTATTTCTGTGAAGTGAGAAGATGGTGGACATTCTTTAACAGAACAAAGGATAGTCCACCATTTTTCATGCCTGCCCGTCTCTGTTCCGAGAGCCATCCTGCCAGAAGAATCTGACAGAAGTCCAACAAGGATTATCCATTCTATTCCCCTTCCATTTAGAGATAAGATTCAGTCAACTCACTGATGAACAGGTTGTTTAAGGGCCGGAACGAACCTTTATATAGCAGACCAACCGGAACGATAAGAGGGGAACATTTACGACTTCCGTTTTAAAGGAAATTCTATCCGAATATAATGGGTTTGCCAATGGATGGATGACATGTAAAGACATTCCGGGGATTGCCAGAGCCGATAGGAGAGCCATTCTTGCCCTCCTGTCTACGGACTGTACCCGGTCTGTGAAACACCATCCGTAACGCCACTGGTAGAACGGCAACGGTAATCTCCTGCTCCTGTAATCATACGGTCTTGACCATTTGGGCCTCGCCTTATCTGATAGGGATACATGATATTATGTATCCTCCCAACGTGTGAATAATTCAATACCATTCTTATCCTAGTATCCTGATCAACATCAGAATATACAGGATCCTGTGAAGAAGTCTTAAATTTTCGCTTCTCCTCCGCAAGGAAGCATGTCCTGATGTGTAAACGTTTGCATAGTACAAACAACGCTTTTAACTTAAAAATGGCTACTAAGCACCGTTAAAGAATTTAACTTTGCATTGGAATTCAAAAGATAGAAGGACACTTATTCCAAGAAGGGACGAAACCTGTAGAACGAACGCTTTTTAAATATCTAAAGCCTCCTAAACACATTTCCGATACATAGCATGTTTCTGTTCCATATTGTAAATTGTGTTATCTATAATTGACCGTCCAATATTGAAAGAACAAAATGGGAAACAACCTTAACATTAAAAACAAAAAAATGATGAATCAGGTCAAATGTATAATGCCTCTTAGGATGTTCACTATACTATGTGGGCTCCTCCTCTCCGTCAGTACTTTTGCGCAGCAAATCACTGTCAACGGACACATCAAGGATACTTCTGGCGAACCTATCATCGGCGCAACCATACGTATTGCCGATGGAAATGGCGGCACAGTATCCGATTTGAATGGAGATTTTACTCTCAAGACAAATGCAGGTG
>DHOX01000079.1:0-8032 GCA_002409785.1 Prevotella sp. UBA5379
TTCAGTTTGATGACCAGGGACGTCTCTTGCGGGATACTAAGGCAGCCACGACAACTGAGCTTGATCTTTCTGGTACAAAACTGGATACACTGGAACTGAAGGGACTGTCTGTTCTGCCTCATCTGACATCGGTTGATCTTTCTCATAATGGCTATGGTCCCAGATTCGACTTTTCCCTGTTGCCTGAGCAGATCAAAAGTGTTAACCTGTCAAATAACGATATTTACGAATATCCCGGTCTGGTGAATATTCAGACCGCTGAGAACGGTGATGAAACGGTGACCGTTCTACACCATTTGACTAAATTAATTCTGCCTCATAGTGCACAATACAACTGTGTGGAAATTCCTACTTATTTTGCCCAGGTAAAAGGCTTGGATATGGAGATGCAGAATGCGGCTGGTACACTGAAACCTTACACTACGCTGAGGGATGTCCCGGATGAAGCTACAAGAGCCTATCTGAAAGAGGTCTTTCCTTCTGTCTTTACGGGGGATCAGATCGATATCAGCAAACGATTAGTGAAATTGACAGAAGCGAATGCGAATATTGCTTTATCTAAAAAGTATATTCCTTCAACAAGTTCCACCAACGAGATCAAATCGGTGGAAGGCGTGGAATATATCATTATGAATCCTGGATACAGGGGTGGCACTATATTCATTGATGCCCATGATCAATGTGTATTGCCTTACATTGCAACAAATCTGTATATGAACCAGTTTATCATTTCTAAAGTCAGCACAAATTTGTTAAACTTATCGGCTTCTACTCGGTTATGTTGCTTCAGCATTACTAGTAATGATTCTATAGAGAGTGCTGATTTAAGCCATTGTACTTTAATGGGGACAAGGGACAAGATGACAGAATTCGACATTGGCGATCCAAGCCAGATAACCCTGATTCGTTGTCCCAAACTGACGTCTCTCTCTATACCCAAAACTGCTCATATTCTGGGTGGAATAGATTTGGAACATTTGCCGTTATTGAAAGATTTAAATCTTTCGACAATGAGTTATGTCCAAGACCTTGCTCTTCAGGATATTAAAAACTGTAAATTAACTTTTTATGAAATGAAAATGCCTTCGGGCTGGACATGGAATCCATTTTTTAGTGTAGATGAGCAAACTTATAACCGACCTTCGGTTAAAGCCTTCCTTGATAAGTATCATTCCCAATTCCAATGTTCCCCTGGACCGGCTGACCCTGATTCAGGTGGCGAATTTTATGATTGGGCAGCTGACTATAAATAATAATCTTTTAAAATTTAAGTTTTATGAAAAAAGTAACTTTTCTTTTTATGATGATTATGGCGTTTGCCGGTGTAACAAATGTAAATGCCAAATGTGAAACCTGTCAGTATCTTGCCACTTCTGCAACAGATGAATATGATGGAACCTATTCGGGTGCAGCCGTTCCTACCCGAATGAATGGTGTTCTGATTAGTAGTGGTAAGGAATATAACTGTGCTTTTGAAATCAGTAATGGCATTCTTGAAGGTGATTTCACAGTAGGTCCTCATGATGTCTATATGTTTTCTTCTACAGTTATCACAGGTGTAGGGACTTATCCTGTAACAGGATATATTATCCTTTTAGGATTTAAGATGCCCTATACGGGTATTGTGACAGTAACTGATCTGGATGGTAATTCTCTGTCATTTACTTGCAATGCTCATTTAAGTAAAACGGGTTTAGAATCTGATTTTTCTTTTACGGGTACAAAATAAGTTATAATTCTATTTGCAATAAAAAATGAAATATCGTTTATTTTCCGTTGCGTCACTGATGATGCTGGTCTGTCTGACTTTCTTTTCTTGTTCAGAAGATGAGAAAATCATTCAGACTCCAGTGTCTGAGGAGAATCTGAACGCAGCCAAGAAGGTCTTGAATGACAGTATCGTACTGAATGCGAAGGGCATGATGGGTCAAGTAAATAAAACACTTCTCCCCGAAGGGTGTCCTTTGAAGTATTACTTTTCTTGGAAGGGTGATTCACTGAATATCCAGATTAGAAAATTCTCAGTCGGCAGAATGCCTGTTACAATTTATTTTGGTATCAATTGCGCTTTTATGAAGTTGAATACATGGGAAAAAGATGAGTATAAAGGGAAAGGCTGGATCAAGTTTGAAGGTATAGGTGGTGTTACTCACTATACAGGCAATGATCAGGATACCTCTCATAAGTATACGAATGGAGGTGGAGGAGGAGGCACCGTCACCGGCTATTTTAATGCTGATACCAATGAGATTGAGTTTGAGACGGAATTCAATGTGATGGATTTCTCAGCTGATGTCTATCAGCAGAAGATAGATAAGAGCAGGATGGCTCATTTTAAGCAGGACTTTGCCAAATATGAAGCAGATCTTGCAGCCTATAAGAAGGCACATGGGATGTGAAATCGGATAGGATGAAAAGAAACTTTCTTTCGGCCATCATCATACTTTCTTCCGTGCCGGTCACTGTTCCTGTCTTGGCTCAGACCCAGCAGGAACATAGTGACTCCACGAAGATGATAACGGTGACTGGAGATATGCAGAAGAAAACCTATCAGCTGCAGGGGGTCACGGTGACGGGTTCAGCCATCCTGAAACCTATTAAAATATCGCCTGTCACTACTCAGGTGCTGGAAGGTAAGGCTTTGGCAGATGCCGGATATTGTAATCTGCAACAGGTGCTGCTGATGGAGACTCCGGGGATGAATATCCAGAAAGTGGGGTTTGGCAATGAACTCAACATGGATGGACTTGATGCCCGTCATGTGCTCTTCCTCGTAGACGGTGAACGTATGACCGGAGACATGGCGGGCAATCTTGATTATGAGCGTTTTAATCTTCATGCTATCGATCATATAGAGATCATCAAGGGGGGAAGCAGTACTCTTTATGGCTCGATGTCTTCCGGTGCAGTGATCAACATGATTACGAAGAAGACTGACAAACCTGTGTCTATAGAGGCTGGAGTGCGCTGGGGACAGATGAATGAACGCAATTATAAGAATCCCAAGAAAAGGGATTTCCTCTATATGTTCGAGAAGGATGTTGACAAGCCTAATCTGCAAACCTGGGTCTCTGCCGGATTACATCAGGGGAAGGTTACCTCGCAGACCGATGTCTGTTATAGTTCATCGGATGCTTTTAATCTCTATCAGAAAAAGAATGATACGAAAACTTATACGGCTAAGGTTAATAAATTCCTTGACCATGATGTGACGGTGACCAGCACACTGCCCCGCCCGCCGATGGGGGTGGAAGGTGACCAGCATGTCTCTCTGGCACAAAGACTTTATTATGAGCCTTTCCGCGGGTTGCATCTGCAGGCTGACGGTACGGCATTCTTTATGAACACGTATGATATGATCCCTGATCTTGTATTCACGCAGTCGAAAGATTTCTCATGGGGTGCACAGGGAAAGTATGACTTGAAAGATTGGCTGGATATTACGGCGGGCGTGCATACAGATTTCTATTACCGTTACAAGCGGCATGAACGGCGGAATGAACGCAGAAAGGTATACAACTCGCGGGTTATGGAACCTCGGCTCGTCCTGGAGAGCCACTATTTCAAAGGGCATGACCTGCAGATGGGTCTGGACTATTTCGGAGACCGTCTTACGAGTGACCGTTTCGTGAACCGTAAGATGACATCCCGTTCACTGAAGGAAACCGAGTGCTACCTTCAGGATGAATGGGTTCCTTCTGACAAGTGGATGTTCTCTCTGGGGGTGCGTACTAATTTCAGCCATCAGTTTGGTTTCATGTGGATGCCGAAGATCGCTGCTAAATATAATGTCAGTGATCATCTGGCCTTGCGTGCTGACTATTCGATGGGCTACCGGTCGCCGAGCATTAAGGAACTGTTCTTCAACTGGGATCATCTGGGAATGTTCATGATCAAGGGGAATGAATATCTGAAACCTGAAAAGAATAATTATTTTTCTCTGGGAGCTGAATATAACCGTGGGGATTTCTTTCTTAACGGAACTGTTTATGCGAACCTCTTCCGCCATAAGATAGAAGGAGTGTGGCGCATTTATGACATGCAATATAATTTCGAGTATACGAATCTTGACAATCAGACTCTGGCAGGTACAGACTGGCTGATGAAATGGAAGTTCCTCAGGCATTGGCTGATGAACGCTTCCTGTTCGTATGTTTATGTGAGCAAGGAGAACGGTTTGCAGTTTAATACAACTTCTCCATACGCTGCGACGGCAGGACTGGCTTACAGCTGTGACAATCATAGGAACTATGGCTTGAGAGTAAATTTGAATGCTTCTCTTATGGGGGAGAAAACTTATGATGTGCAGGATCGTCTGACCGTTGACGGGATCAGCCATAAAGCTTATTTCCGCTGTAGACTGCCTGCCTATGTGCTTTGTAATCTGAATGTCCTTCAGAATTTCGGATCATATCTCAAGGTCTATGCCGGCGTGAATAATCTTTTCAACTATAAACCGAAGACGCTGGGATCTGGCTTGACCGCTTTCAGTGTACCGGCAACGGCAGGAGCGAGGGTCTATGTACAGATGGAGGTGAAATTGGATGCGTTGTTCCATAAATGAAGATCTAAAATGAAACGAATAGTATATCTGACAGGTTTAGTGCTGGTGCTCCTGTCGTCATGCACGGAATATGATGCGGATGATTTTGATGGGAAGGTGCTGCCCCGTGTTACCGGTTATGTCACTGGTGTCAGTAATGACTGGCTCTACTTTAACCTCCGTACGGGACAGGTATTTAACAGGACTGCTCCTAATCAGGATATCAAGGAGGGTGAACAACTCTCTCGCATGGACTGGGATCTGGCTTTCTGTGGTTATCACCTGCGGACGAATAGTGGTACCAGTGGCCCAGGAAAGGGTGGTGCCGTTGATCTGGGCTATGGCAATTATGACTATTGGACGTCTAAGTCTCAGGTGCTGTCAAAGACTTTCACTCCTGATGATTCAACTGTCTCCGTGACTTATTCGCAGGCTGACTGGTACCATTATCTGGTGGTTAATAAGTTGGATTTTGACGAGAACCCATGGTTTGACCCTAATAATGGCATCCGGCAACTTCGTTCTTCGGGCAATCCCGTTCTGGGTAAAGCGATTGCCTTGAGCGGACCTCCTATGGAGTATACCCCGAGCCAGCACACTTATGCTGTCCGCTCGGCTGATGGGGAACATTACTATAAACTGATGATTGTGAGCTGGTATAATACGAACTCGGAAATTGATGATGACGGAGGACAGTTCAGTTATTATCTGGATGAATTGAAGTGACGGACAATAAGACCGGAATTTGCAGGGATAGACGTACAAAATAAAAATTGTGCCGCGGGCTTCTTCGAATCAGAAAAAATGTTTAAATTTGCTTGTTGGCAAATAGAAAACATTATGGAGTCGAGTGAATTTGTGTCAGAGTTCCGGGCAGCCTTCGGGGCTATACCGTCCCTGCCGATGGCTTTTTATTATAGCGATAAACCTGTAGCAGAAACCGTGAAAAGAGGGGGCTGTATATTCAAGTTCTTTCCGAAGGTGTTCCTGGGAAATACGGTGAGTCTTAATGCTGAAACTATTGGCTGTGGGGGTGGTAAATTCTATACGGGTTTCGTGGATTTACCTGACTGCATTCCCGATTTTGTTTCCGTGAAAGAGAAATATAAAGATTCGCCAGAGAAAGTATGCCGGTTTATTAACCAGATAGGGGTTGAGAAGGCCCATGGTAAGTATCTGAACTTTCAGCGGGTAGACCGCATGGGCCATCTGGATAATATTGAAGGGCTTATATTCTTCGCTACCCCTGATGTCTTGTCCGGTCTATGCAGTTGGGCTTTCTTTGACAGAGATGAGCCGGATACCGTCTCGACCCTCTTTGGGTCAGGATGTAGCAGTATTATCAGTACGATTGTAAATGAGAACCGAAAAAACGGTTATCGTTGCTTTCTCGGGCTTTTTGATCCGTCAGTGCGCCCCTGGGTGGATGAGGATGTGTTGAGTTTTGCTATTCCGAAGTGCCGGTTGGATGTGATGATGAGAACACTTCCCCATACTTGTCTGAGTGGGACTTCTGCATGGAATAAGGTACGCAAAAGAATCAATGGGGTCATGTGATCATTATTTCTTCGCATACGGAGATCATATCCTGACCGGCAGGTAGGGACGGATGAGTATGTTCAAGAAAGTCCTTCTATTTGACCATTGATGACTCGGATATGTTCTGCTTGCGGATCTTTTGGAAGTCCTGGCATCCGTAAGATGTGCCCCGCGATGGCAACGATCATTTCCGAACCAGCGTTGATGACCAGGTCTCGGATGGTGAGGGTGAAATCCTCAGGCATGCCGTAAGCTTTTTTGTCTTCGGAAAATGAATACTGGGTTTTGGCAATACACACGGGGAAATGTTCAAAACCTAATTTCCGGATACGATCCAGTTGTTTTTTAGCAGCTGGCTTGAAGATTACCTGCGATGCTCCATAGATTCCGCAGGCGATCTTCTTGATTTTCGTCTCTATGCTATCTGAAGTCGGATAAGCAAACTTCAACTTCTCCGATGGCTTTTCCTCAATGGTCTTGACTACCAGACGGGCGAGTGCTTCAGCCCCCTTTCCGCCTTCTGTAAAAGCCCGGTTGACGGCAAATCCTACGCCTAGTGCTTCACAATGATGTTTTACTATTTCTATTTCATCGTCCAGGTCTGTAGCGAAGCGATTCAGACAGACCACGACCGTCTGCCCGAAACTTTGCATATTTCGGATATGCTTGTCCATATTGGCAAATCCTGCCTGTAATCCTTTGGCATTGGGCTCTTTGATAGCGTTTATTTCGACGTGCCCGTGCATTTTCAAAGCTTGTGTTGTTACTACGATCACTGTCAGCTTGGGTTGGATGCCGGCCTGGCGGCACTTGATGTCAAAGAATTTTTCTGCTCCTAGATCTGCTCCGAATCCGGCTTCAGTGATGGCATAGTCCCCGAAGGTCATAGCCATCTTGGTCGCGATGATGCTGTTGCATCCGTGGGCAATATTGGCAAACGGTCCTCCGTGGATAAAGGCCGGAGTATGTTCCGTCGTCTGTACTAAGTTAGGATGGATGGCATCCACTAGGATAGCGGTAATAGCTCCGGCTACTCCAAGATCACGGACAGTAAAAGGCTTCCCTTCGGCTGTGATACCGAGCAAAATATTCGAGATACGGTGTTGCAAATCTTCCAGGTCGGTGGCCAGGCACAGTATTGACATAATTTCCGAGGCTGGTGTGATGTCAAATCCACTTTCCGCCACCAGACCGTTGGCGGGCCCACCCAGTCCTGTCACAATATCCCGCAAACTGCGGTCATTGACATCCAGCACCCTTTTCCATAGCACCTCTTTCAAATGAAATCTTTCCTCCTGATGTCGGTAGATATAGTTGTCCAAGAGTGCGGCGATCATGTTATGGGCTGAGGTTACGGCATGAAAATCGCCGGTAAAGTGGAGATTGATCTTTTCCATCGGCAATACTTGGGCATAGCCGCCTCCTGTGGCTCCTCCTTTCATGCCAAAGCAAGGCCCGAGACTGGGTTCCCGCAGGGCCAGGACGGTGTTTCTCCCGATTCTGTTCATGCCTAATGCCAGCCCTATACTCATGGTAGTTTTACCATTGCCCGACAGGGTAGGAGTGATTGATGTCACCAAAATCAGATTGGATTTTCTTACTTTTTCTTCATCTATAAGTCTGTAAGGGACCTTTGCGATATATTTCCCGTAAAGTTCCAGATCTTCCACGGGAATATGGATCTTTTCTGCTATTGTCGTGATCGGAACAAGTTTTGTCTCGTGTGCAATCTCTGAATCTGTCTTCATGAAGATAATAACTTTTCGTCTATAATTGGTTGATTCGTACATACAAAGGTATAAAAAAGAATCTGTATGGACAAGTCTTTCACTTTCTAATATCTGGCTGATATACTAATAAACTGTTGATTGAAAAATGATAGCAATCATCAGGCAAGAAGAGATGTGCTGATTTTTACATAGCTATTTTCAAAGAATGGATGAATAATGG
>DHOX01000079.1:8214-8931 GCA_002409785.1 Prevotella sp. UBA5379
CATTTTATAAAGTTGGGTTTTCAACCATCTTGTTATGTTTCAGGAATAAAGTGGTATCCTCATGGAGGAGCAAAATAGTGCATTATGGTATACCGAAATGGTGCATAATGGGTTAGCGAAATGGTGCATTATGGCATGCCATAATGCACCATTTTGGTTGGCTTTGATTTCTGTCTTTTTCAGAATGCAATGAAAATAAGCATGTCTTTTTCTAGTAGCTGTTATTCTGTGTTCAGAATATTTTATTCTAATTCTAAATTAGATTGAATTATTATTGTTATTTTTGCAAAAAACAATCAGTATCATGAGAAAGCGATTTCATTTGGCTCTAATTTTATCCATGGCTTTGTTATTTGTTGCTTGTAGGAATCATGTCAGACATTATCATATAGGTGTTTCGCAATGTAGTGAAGACATTTGGAGGGATAAATTGAATAAGGAAATGTTGATGACTAATTACATCAACAATAATGTAGATATAGATATTCAATCTGCTAATGATAATAGCAAGAAACAGATAGAGCAAATCAATGATTTTATTCGGAAAAGGGTTGATTTACTTATTGTAGCCCCTAACCAGTTGTCATCTATTTCTTCTGCTATTGATAAAGCTTATCGAGCAGGGATTCCTGTAATTATGTTTGACCGTAAAACGAATACGGATAAGTATACGGCATTCATTGGAGCTGATAATGTAGAGGTAGGCAGGTCTATGGG
>DHOX01000079.1:9318-9591 GCA_002409785.1 Prevotella sp. UBA5379
GCTTACCGGGCTGCAAAAGAATTAGGATTGGCAAAGAAGATGATGTTTGTCGGTGTAGATGGTCTGCCTACACCTGGTGGAGGTGTTGAATGTGTTCAAAAAGGAATATTTTCAGGTACTTACATTTATCCTACCCGTGGAACGGAGGTGATGAACTTGGCTAAGAAGATTCTGGAGCATAAGCCATTCCGCCGAGAAAATCTTCTCAAATCATTTATTGTCACTAAAGATAATGCTGATATGGTGATGATAGAAAATCAGGAATTGGAACGG
>DHOX01000058.1 GCA_002409785.1 Prevotella sp. UBA5379
CGTCTTCATCTTCTTAATGGGATGGTAGTACTTGAATATGGTTCCAACAGAATGGATATATTGTTGAATAGTTACAATATTATAAGTAATGGTAAATAAAATATAAAATAATGATTAAAAGTTTTACATAACAGAACTTTTACTATCTTTGCTCATAGATATTAAAATTAAAGTTTTCGGTTGGTTACCTGATGAGAGAGTGGCTTTGAGACCGGAAAAGAAGCAATTGATCGAAATAAGCAATTCTTTACATTTGGGACGGCCAGTTGTTCAATTTAAAATGAAGAAAAGTATGAAAAAATCATTATTTGTTTTAGCATTTTGTCTGTTTGGTTTGTTTGTATCAGCCCAGACGGTTAACACACCGCAGACCGGAGTAATGTCGAAGCATCGCACCGAATGTCGTAGCGATCAGAAGCATAATTGCCGGATGGCAAAGAAATCTAAGGCTTGGCCTAAGGGCAAATCAGGCAAGGCCTGTAAACCTTCTAAACGGATGAGGCGGAAATGTACTAATGCAAAATGTAATCCGTCTGCAATGAAGGGGATGAGGAAACAGAAGAATTCTAATCCTGGTGTTCCATCGAAACCTGTAATGAAGGAAAATCAGAAATAAAAGTTTGAAGGTAAGAAGATAAATGGCTAAGTGTGAAGGATGGGGGACTTCCTCTCAATTCACACTTAGTTTTTTCATGTAAAACTTGATTAGAAAATGCCGTATGTTGATGATCACATACGGCATTTTCTATAAATAGATTCGATTTTGGAGATCAGGCGCCATGGAAGAGATAGGTCTTCTGGGTATTGGCAGCCATACGGGTAAATAGTTCCTCCGTCAGTTGATCAGCTACTTTCAGAGCTTTGTTCAGTATACCATCAGAAAAGTCTTGAAGCATATCCTGAGCTTTCATTGGCTGTTGCTGGTAGAGTTTCAGATATTCAGCTTCCATTTCTTTCTGGCGCTGATCAGTTTCTGCCTCAAATCTGGCATAAGTCTCCTTGATGAGTGGAGCATATTCATTATAGTTGACCATGCCGAGCGTCATCACCTTACGGAAGATCCAGTAAGCAGAGTCCTTGCTGGAGTGCCCGTCTCCGATCCGGTAAGCTTTCGGGAAAGAACGCACACCTTCATAGAGCGGAAGGAACACTCCGAGATCAGCCATACCTTCAGCTACATAAGTGATGCAACCGATAGCAGACGGCAGTTCCGGACGAACCTGAAGCAGATGGGTCTGTGTCGTACGGAAGATAGATACCGGGCGATAGGGTTCCTTCGGGTTGCTGTGCAGATAAGGGTCATGATCCGTATTGTCGTAATGGAAGCGAAAGGCACGGCGCATGTCAGCGATACTGATTTTCTGATCAGCTTTAGCAAATACAGGGAAGGTGTTCTTTGTCACATCATTCTGGATGGAAGGGCTGAACATTTTCTGCAGTCCCCATACACGAGGGTAATTATAAGTTGTGTCCTCCTTTTCGTCACGGGAGTACGCCTCATGGAAATCGAAATCCCCTTTTGAAGGATCATAGAGTTGATTCTTGACAGCAAAGTCGATAAGGTCAGGAGCAGCCATGTAGTTTTTCTTGTCTTTCGGGTCATATTTTCGGAACCGACTTTGGTTTCCGGTGACGAAATATTTATCAGCAGGTATCCGGCAGGCCAGCCAGCGATGACCGCAGGCATTCTCGAGATACCAGATTTCCTTATCATCAATGAAACTGATGCCGAATCCCTCAGCAGAACCATATTTCTCGATCATTGCTCCCAGGCGTTCTGCACCCTCGCGGGCAGTGCGGATATAGGGCAGGACAACATTATAGATGGAGTTCTCTGCCAGTCCGTTTTCCAGGTATGGGTCGAAGGACAAGGCCTTGTCACTGCTGAAGATCGTTTCCGTAGAGCTCATGCCAATACCTGCTGTATTAAATCCTGCACTTCCCCATTCTCCATGGAGATGATAGGGGGATAGAGCCTGATAACCCAACGCCTTCTGAGGGAGTTCGCAGCGGAAGGTGCTGTCCTTAGCCACAAATTCTTTCGGGCCACAATTTGTATCCTCGAAAATTTCAAAGTTCTTGGCGTACATGGCATCCCAGTCCTCTGAACGGGCTGCGATGCGCGAACCGTCACTCGTCATCTTGTCACCTACGATGATCGTTGTGCATTCTGACGGTAATTTAACCGTTGATTTTTTGTTCTTCATATCTTTGTCTTGTAGTGAATTTATTATATTCTCAAGTACAGATCATGAAAGGTCTGATCCAACTTCCCGATATCTGTTGATTGCCCAAACCTGTTCTTTTGTTAATAAGAAGGGCAAATCAACTGCGTTATGACAAAGGTAAGCATAAAATCCGGAAAATCATGCTTTCCGTTAATACTTTTTATCAGTTCCTTCTGTGATCTTCTGTTTTCTTGTCACGATAATAGGATAAAGAAGATTTTATCCCTGAATTACTAAAGATAAATAAAAGTCTATACAGCGGTAGTCTATCGTTTGATGAACTATCACCCACTAAGTGATTGCTATTTCAAAGAGAAGATATAACGCTGTATTCTCTCCAGAAACTCGCATGCCTCCTGTCCATCCATCTGCACATGATGAAACTGAAAAGAGATCTGGAGTTTGGTGGCTTTGTCCTCTTTCCTGTATCTGCCCCAGATCAGGAAAGGATTATTGAAAATGCCACTGTACATGTTGACGACTCCGTCAAGATCATATTTTACCAGACTCGAAGTTCCGATAATCATAGAATCCTCGATTTCGAAGTCTTTGCAAGTTTGATACACTTCTTCAGTCAATTTCAGGTAAGAGTCATTGAAACTTCTGATGTCCGCGGCAAACGGGAGGTCACAGGCATTGATACCACCCTTCCTGTTTGCGACAATGACATTTACTCCAATCTGATCATATTCGAACATCTTCTTGCCCACCGGAAGCAGCAGAAATTCTTTCGTGTCATTGGCAGCACGGGCAATACAATAACACATCAGCATGTTCAACTTATAACCACTGGATTTGAGTTGTATCAGGTTTGATATATCAAAGGTCTTGAACAGGGTGACCATAGGCATAGGAGCATTGATATACAATTCCCAGCTTCTGGCCCTGCGAGTTTCCATTGGATTTACTTCTTTCATCGTTAAAGATTTTCTGTAGTTATTTCCATTCATAGAAAGTCTATCAGAAGGAACTTTCACAAGAGTGGTTTTTCCATTACTTATTATATCCGCCTTCTTCCAGATCAAACGTTGTGTTCACAAAGGTAAATATAATTGATTTACATACCAAATTCTTCAATTAAAATCAGTCTTTCCATATCAGTCGAGTCCGCAGATTGATGGAATTAGATCAGAAAGAGGCCTTATGCAGTTTTATCATTTTCAATCCTTTAAGTACTAAAAATAAATAAAAGTTCACTCGGCGGTGGTCCACCACTTGGTGAACCGATTGAAAATTCCTATCTTTGCCAGAGTTAATCACTAACAATATGGACAAGCCTTTTGTATATGGAATGTCTGTGGAAGGAAAGAATTTCACGGATAGGATAAGAGAAACTGCAC